>JANLXK010000443.1:0-19194 GCA_031365045.1 Gemmatimonadota bacterium
AATCCGGGGATGAGCGGCGGCCCGACCATCGACGCCGCCGGCCACGTCGTGGGCGTGAACGTCGCGACCGCGGGGAACGAAGTGAGTTTCCTCGTCCCCGCCTCCGCGGTGGCCCAGCTCATCGCCGGCGGGAGCGCCGCGCATTGGGCGCCTGAGCCGGAGCTCCTCACCGATGTCGCGGCCCAGCTCCGCGCCTACTCCGACGGTTATCTCGCCGCGATGTTCACGGGCGACGTGCCCCACACCACGTTGGGCGGCGTGCAGTTCCCCACCCGCGCCGCGCCCTTCTTCAACTGCTGGGCCGACACCGACCGTGACCCCTCGCAGCCCTGGGAGTCGGTCGAGCATATCTGCGTCACCGATGACCAGGTCTTCCTCTCCGAGGATCTCTGGGCCGGCGTACTCGAGTTCGGGCATACCCTCTACACCAGCGACGAGCTCTCGCCGGTCCGGTTCTATTCGCTGTACCAGAACGAGTTCGGCGGCGACGTCCAGTTCCTGAGCGGCGGCGACGAGGACCTGACCGCCTTCCGCTGTCGCACCCGGAACGTCGCGCAGGGGGGCGCCAAGTGGCGCACCGTCTTCTGCCTTCGCGCCTACAAGCACCTCACCGGCCTCTACGACGCCGTGTTCAAGGCGGCACAGCTCGGCCGAGGCAACGTCGGAGTGATGACCAGGCTGACGCTTTCGGGGGTCACCGCCCGGGCGGCGGAGACCACCGCGCGGCGCTACTTCACGAGGGTCCGATGGGTGCACTAGCCTGGGTCGAGCTCCTCGATCGTCGCGGTCACGTGCGCGCGCGCCACCGGATCGATACCGTGCCGGCCCTCATCGGTCGGAGCTACGGCTGCGACGTCCTGGTGGACGATCCCTGGATCTCGCCGATCCACGTGCGGATCTACCGGGACCTCGACGGGTCCTTCAAGGTCGAAGACGCCGGCAGCGAGAACGGCCTTTGGGCGCCCGACGATGGCCGGCGCGTCACTCTTGTCCCCCTGGGTCAGGGGGTGACCCTCCGCGCCGGTCACACGTTGCTTCGCCTCGTCCCGGCCGACGTGTCCGTCCCTCCCGCGCTCGCGATGCACGTCGCCGCCCCGGCGGCCGAAGGGTGGGAGCGATGGTGGGTCGGACCGGCCGCGGCGCTCGCGGCGGGCGCCACGTTCGGGTACACCCAGTTCCTGGGCGACGCTTCCACCCACGGCGCCGCCGCCGTCATCGGTGAAGCGCTCCTGATGATCGTGGGGATGGCGCTCTGGGCCGGGGTGTGGGCTCTCGCGACCCGTGCGGTCTGGCATCGCGCCCGCTTCCTGACCCACTTCACCGTCGTCTCGCTGGCGGCGCTCGCAATGATCGGCGTGTTGCACGGGGTGGAATACGCCGCCTTCATCGCTCCCGGGGTCCCCGACTTCGAGGCGGCCCTCGTGCTCCTGAGCTTCGGCGTCACGGCCACGATGCTCTACGGCCACCTGACCGTCGCCACGTCGCTCCCCAAGCTCCGCATCGCGGCGATCAGCACCGCAGTGGTCTTCGGGCTCGCCGGCGTGGCCGCCCTCGTCGCCAGCGACGAGGCATCCAAGGGCGGCGGGATGCCGGAGTTCTCGGCCGAGTTGAAGCCGCTCAACGCGGCCCTCATCCCGGTGGACGACACCACCGCCTTCTTCGATGGGATCCAGGAACTCAAGACCAGCGTGGACAGCCTCGCTCGTGAGCCAGAGTGAAGTGAACGGCGCACCACGAAGGCACGAAGGCTAAGAAGACCTCCACACGGCCGAGGGGCGCGCGCCTCGCGCGCCCGTTACGGGAGAATATCTGCGCTTGATAGGGCGGCCGGGGCGGCCGCCCCTCGGCAGGCATCCTTTTCAGTGGACATCCATGGTCGTTCATCTGTGGGAATTCGCGATCTTCGTGCCTTCGTGGTGCGCAGTATGATGAAGTTACCCGCTCCTCCGGTCGCACCTCAGCGCCCCCGCACCCATTCCCTCCACGGCGAGGACCGGGCCGATCCCTACGCCTGGCTCCGCGACAAGGAGGACCCGGCAGTGCGCGCCTACCTCGAGGCCGAGAACGCTTACGCCGACGAGGTGATGGGGCCCATCATGGAGTTCCGCGCGCGCCTCTACGACGAGATGCTTGCGCGCATCAAGCAGACCGACCTCTCAGTCCCCCACCAGGACGGGGCGTACTGGTACTACACCCGCACCGAGGAGGGGAAGCAGTACTCCATCCATTGCCGGAAGCACGGTACACTCGAGGGGGCCGAAGAGGTCCTGCTCGACGTAAATCAGCTCGCCGAAGGGCACGAGTACATGTCGCTCGGCGTGACGCGCGTAAGCGACGACGCTCGCCTCCTCCTGTACAGCACCGATGACACCGGCTTCCGCGAGTACACCCTCCGGCTCAAGGATCTCACGACCGGAACGATCCTGCCGCTCGAGATCCCTCACGTCGCCAGCGCCTGCTGGGCCGCCGACTCCGCGACCGTCCTCTACGCCGTGGAAGACGACGCCAAGCGCCCCTGGCGGGTCTATCGTCACCGCCTCGGCACCGATGAGCACACGCTGGTCTACGAGGAGACCGACGAGCGCTTTCGCGTCGGCATCGGACGTGGCCGGAGCCGCCGCCTCCTCTACCTTGGCCTCACCAGCCACACCACCAGCGAGTGGCGCTGGATCCCCGCCGACCGGCCGACCGACGGGCCGGTCCTCGTGCGCGCGCGGGAGCATGACATCGAATACGACGTCGATGACCGCGGTGACGAGTTCTGGCTCCGGATCAACGACACGGGCCGGAATTTCCGGCTCGTCGCCGCCCCCCGCGCGCGCATCCTTGAACCTGCCACCTGGCGCGAGATCCTCCCTCACCGCGCCGATACGATGCTCGAAGGCGCCGACCTCTTCGCCTCATTCTGGGTGGCGGTCGAGCGCCGGGACGGATTGGCACGTCTCCGCGTCACCGTCGATGACGAAGGCTCACACGAGATCGAGTTCCCTGAGACCGTCTGGGATGTTTGGCCCGGGGTCAACGTCGAGTGGGACGCGACGAAATACCGATTCGGGTACACCTCACTGGTCACTCCGTCGTCGATCTTCGAGTACGACCCCCGCGACCGCACTCGCGACCTCCTCAAGCAACAGGAGGTGCTCGGCGGCTACGACAGCACCGGCTATGCCACCGAGCGAAGTTTCGCGAAAGCGGTCGACGGGACCGTGCTCCCCATCTCGCTGGTATATCGCAGAGATGTGCCGCGTGATGGCACCGCTCCCGGTTTCCTCGAGGGGTACGGCGCCTACGGCTTCCCTTTCCCGATCGTCTTTTCTTCCGCGCGCCTGAGCCTGCTCGACCGTGGGGTGGTGGTCGCGATCGCCCACGTGCGTGGCGGCGGCGACCTCGGCAAACCGTGGCACGACGCCGGTCGGATGCACCACAAGCGGAACACTTTCACCGACTTCGTGGCCTGCGCCGAGCATCTGGTGGCGGAGCGATGGTTCGACCCGCAGCGGATCGGCGCGAGCGGCGGGAGCGCCGGGGGCCTCCTGATGGGGGCGATCATCAACCTCCGCCCTGACCTCTGGCGGGCCGTGGTCCTTGCCGTCCCCTTCCTCGACGTGGTCACGACCATGCTCGACACCGACCTCCCCCTCACCGTGGGCGAGTTCGAGGAGTGGGGCGACCCGCGGGACCCGGCCGACTATGCCTATATGCGGAGCTACAGTCCGTACGACAACCTGAAGGCGGCTCCCTACCCGGCGATGCTGGTGGATACCTCGCTCAACGACAGCCAGGTGATGTACTGGGAACCGGCCAAGTATGTCGCGCGGCTCCGCACGCTCAAGACCGACGAGCGGCCGCTGCTGCTCGTGACCAACCTTGGCGCCGGCCACGGCGGCGCGAGCGGCCGCTACGACCGGCTGCGGGAGATCGCCCGCGATTACGGGTTCCTCCTCTGGCAGCTGGATGCGTTGGGCCAGGTCTCACCAGGCGCCGGAGGAGCCAGGGCTTGATTAGCAGATATAGTCGTTGTAACATGCAAAATGGTCAGATCGCTGCAATCCGAGCTCAAGCAGACGGTCCCCTTCCGGAGTCTTGAGGAGGAGGCCCACCTCAGCATCATCCGTACTGCGGACCTGCTGTCGCGTTCCGCCGCGCTGCTGCTGAAGGAGCACGGGCTCACCCAGACCCAGTACAACGTGTTGCGGATCCTCCGGGGCGCGGGGGCCGAAGGGCTGCCGAGCGGGGAGGTGGGGGAAAGGATGATCACGCGGGAGCCTGATATCACGCGGCTTTTGGACCGGATGGAGACCCGGGGATGGGTCCACCGCCGGCGCGACCCCGACGATCGCCGCGTGATGCGGGTCTGGATCACCCTCGCCGGGCGTGAGCTTACCGACCAACTCGACCGCCCGACCGCCGAGCTGCTGCGCCACTGCCTGGCCCACCTGGGGGACGCCAGACTCGCCGATCTGAGCGACCTCCTCGGCTCGGTCCGAGAGGGGTACGACGGGGGCAAGTAGCAAGTATTGACATAACTGAACTAATGTTATAACATATAATCAGCTGACCGCAGGGGCCTTAGGCCCCTTAAAACGACCACAATACTTGTTGTAACACTTATTCATAAGAGGACCAAATGACCAACGCGACCCTGACCCAGCCTACGACCACCTGGACCGCTGACCTCGCTCACTCGAGCGTCGAGTTCGCGGTGAAGCACCTTGTCATCTCCACCGTGAAGGGGCGGTTCGCGAAGTTCAACGCCTCGATCACCACGGACGCCGGCGTCCTGACCGGCATCACCGCCGAGATCGACCCGGCGAGCATCGGGACCGGCATCGACCAGCGGGATGCGCACCTCCGTTCGGCCGACTTCTTCGACGTCGAGAAGTACCCGGTGATGACCTTCACGAGCCGCGAGGTCCTCGCAAAGGGGAACGGCGAATACACCGTGCACGGAGAGCTCGCGATGCGCGGAGAGACCAAGCCGGTGACCTTCGCGGTCGAGGTAGACGGCACCGAGATCCGTGACCCGTGGGGCAACCGTCGGGTCGGCGCCACCGCCACCGGCAAGCTCAGCCGCAAGGAGTGGGGCCTCATCTGGAACCAGGCCCTCGAGTTCGGCGGGGTCGCCGTGAGCGATGAGGTGAAGTTCACCTTCTATATCGCCGCCACCGCCGCCTGACCCGACCGCAGTACGCCAGAACGCCGCCCTCCCGAAACGGGGAGGGCGGCGTTCTGCTTCGCGGTCGGCAGTCCACCGGTCACTCCAGGATAAAGACGCTCGGCGCGTAGATCCGGAAGTGACCGGCGGTGAACACCTTGGTCGATCCCGCCGGGTCGCCAAAGGTGTAGGCGGTGAATGCGAAGTCCCCCTCGATCAGCCCCGTGGTCGGGTCGACCTGGTCGATCGTGAGCGTCCCCGGATCCTCGGCCACCGCCTCCCACCCGATGCAGTCGGCCAGGATGTCATCGAGGCAGGAGCCGAAGCTCGCCATGGCCGTGGACCCGTTGAGCGCGTGGGTGCCGAGGTCGGGAGGCATCGGGAGGACGAGTGCGAGGAACTGGCTCCCCGCCCCGATCTGGCGGGACGCGATCGTGAAGATGCCGCCACTGCCGCTCTCCACATAGTACGCGATCTCACCTTCCGTGGCCGCTGCACTCCACGTCCCGCCATCGAATGAGGCGCGGATGTATGCGCCGGCCTTCCCCTCCCCGTCACCGCAGGCGGCGAGAGAGATCAGCACCAGGGCAGCAGTCAGCGTTCTGCGCATCCGAGGGCCAGGCTCGTCACCCGCCCGGAGGCGAGTGTGAAGGTGAGGTTGCAGTCGGACTGGCCCAGCCGGTAGTCGAGCGCTTCAGGGGCCTCGACCGGACCGCGGGGTGGGGTGGGCCCGTACGTACCCAGTAGGACGTCGGACGAGTCGCCGATCCGCACACCGTCGGCGGTCCGACAATCGTCCCCGCCGCAGAGGAACTCTACCACGCCCCCGGTCCGCCGGATCCGGAGCGACCCCATCGGGTACTCGAGCAACAGGGTCGGGAGGGTATCGCTCATATCCACCCATTCGCGGAGCGGTGCGCCCAGGATCTGCTTTACGCTGTCGCTCGTCATCCCGGTGCGGATGCCGAGCACCGCCCCGCGATCGGCGTCGATCACGGCACTCGGCTCATCGGCGATGGTGCGCGACCCCACGCCGACGGCTGTGGAGTCGGCCACGTTGCCGCTCCTGCCGCCACACGCGGCCAGGGCCAGCACGGCCATCGAGAACTTGCGTATCGTCGCCACCCTCGTAATCTACGCTGTCCTCCAACCCCGGGAATCTCAGTGCACTCTTGCACGTACATCGTGGCTGCCGTGATCCTCTGCTCCGCGGCGCCCCAGCGCCTCAGCGCCCAAGCGGAAGACCCGCGTATCCGCGCCACCGTCGACCGGATCGCGCCGGAGCTCATCGCAGTCCGCCACGACATCCACGCCAATCCGGAGCTCGGCAACCACGAGACCCGCACCGCGGCGCTCGTGGCCGCGCGGCTCGCGGCCCTCGGCCTCGAGGTCCACACCGGCATCGCGCGCACCGGCGTCGTGGGCATCCTCCGCGGCGGACGCTCCGGCCCCGTCGTCGCGGTCCGCGCCGACATGGACGCGCTCCCGGTGGTGGAACAGACCGACCTTCCCTTCGCTTCGACCGTGCGCATCGACTACGACGGCCAGAACGTCGGCGTCGCGCACGTCTGCGGGCACGACGTCCACGTCACCGTCGCCCTCGGCGTCGCCGCCACGCTCGCCGAGATGAAAGCGCGGCTGCCGGGCACGGTGATCTTCGTCTTCCAACCCGCTGAGGAGGGACCACCCGTCGGCGAAGAGGGTGGCGCCGCACTGATGCTGAAGGAGGGGCTCTTTTCTCCCGGGCTGGAGCCGGTCGCGATGTTCGCTCTCCACTCGGACGCTTCGCTCCTGGTCGGTGATCTTTCCTACACACCCGGTCCCGCGATGGCCGCCGCGCAGGCTTTCCGCGCCAACCTGATCGGCCGCACCGCCCACGGCGCCGCCCCGGATCAGTCGGTCGATCCGGTGGTGATGGCGGCACAGGCGGTGCTTGCACTGCAGACCATCCGGAGCCGGAATCTCTCTCCCTTCACACCGAGCGTGGTGACCGTCGGCATCATTCGTGGCGGGGAGCGTCGCAACATCATCCCCGAGCGGGTCGAGCTGCACGGCACCATCCGCACCTTCTCGGTCGCGGCACTTGATACCGTGAAGCGGCGGATGCAGGAGATCCTCGACGGCATCGCGCTTTCGGCTGGAGGCCGAGCCGAGCTGATGTTCGATGAGAGCTACCCGGTCCTCGTGAACGACACCACGCTCACCCGACAGATGGTCCCCGCGCTGGTACGGGTCGCGGGGAAGGCTCACGTCACACTCGGCGGGCAGCGGACGGGCTCGGAAGATTTCGCTTTCTTCGCCCAGCGCTACCCGTCGTTCTACTTCCGCCTCGGCACGCGCGATCCCGCCAAAGGGTCTGGTGGGGCCCACACGCCCACCTTCCGCGCCGATGACGCGGCCATTCCCATCGGGATCCGTGCCATGACGGCGGTAGTGCTCGAGCGGCTCGGTGCCCCCGCGCGATGAGTGAATACTCGAATCCCACCGGCCGCGCCCCGGTGGCGGCCAGCGCCTACGTCCGGGCCGTGACCGGCCTCGTCGGCCAACGCGACCCGATCGAGGTCCTGAACGAACTCGCGGGGTGGCTCGAAGCGAGGACGCTCGGCCTCGACGACGCGGAGCGTCGCCGTCCCGAGTCGCCCGGCAAGTGGTCGGTGCACGATGTCGTGCAGCACCTCACCGACGCCGAGACCGCCTTCCTCTGGCGCACGCGGCTCATCTGCGCTGAAGAAGGGGAACCGGTATTGCAGGGGTACGACCAGGATCGCTGGGCCGCACGGCTCCGGTATCAGGACGCGCCGTTCGACGAGGTGCTCGAGGAGCTGATCGTGATGCGCCGGCGGAACCTCCGGCTGCTCCGTCAGCTGGAGCCGCGGGAGCTCGAGCGCGCGGGGCAGCATATCGAGCGTGGCCGCGAGTCGCTCGGACTCATGCTCCCGTTGATGGCGGGCCACGACCTCGTGCACCGCCGGCAGGTCGAACGGATCATCGGAGGGCTCTGATCGCGTGGCACGTACCAAGGTCACTGTCACCCATCTCGAACTCGCCACCCTCGATCAGCTCCGTCCGGCGAAGGCGGTGCCCGGCTTTTCCGTGCGCCTGATCTTCCCGCCGGTACCGGGGTTCAATCGCCGGTGCTATGAGACCATCGGGAAGGAATGGCACTGGCGCGACCGGTTGAAGTGGAGCGATGACGACTGGGCCCGGTGGCTCGCTACGCCCGGCGTACGCACATGGGAGTTCCTCTTCGACGGCCGCCCCGGCATCGGCTATGCCGAGCTCGCGACCGACTTGAGCGGGAGCACGGAGATCGTCTATTTCGGCGTGATGCCCGAGTTCGTGGGGCGCGGGATGGGAGGGGCCGCCCTCACCCAGATCGTCGAGGTCGCGTGGACCCTGCCGAGCCAGCGCGTCTGGCTCCACACCTGCACCTTCGATTCACCGAAGGCGATCGTGAATTACGAGGCGCGCGGCTTCCAGCGGTTCAAGATCGTGGAAGAGTTCCGAGAGCTGCCGGAATAGTGCCCCCCCCCCGCCGTCATCGCTGACGTCGTATCGCGTTGTCCAATAGCGACTTAGGCCATCCTAGCCGTTTCTTTAGACAGCTCATATCTTCATTCGTCTTCTCTCCGATCTCCCGATAGGAGCGTCTATGCGTCTGCTGCGCTGGGTCGGTATCGTCGCTGGTTCCATCCTCGGTCTGCTGGTCGTCTGTCTCGGTATCATCTACGCCCTGAGTCAGCGGCGGATCTCCAGGCACTACGAGGTCGCCGGGCGCGACGTCCCCGTCGCGACCGATTCCGCCGCCCTCACCCTGGGCCAGCATGTGGCCGAGACCCGCGGCTGTGCGATCTGCCACGCGGCGACCCTTGGCGGCCGGACCTTTATCGAGGTACCGCCGGTGGCACGGCTCTACGCCGCCAACCTCACGAGCGGGAAAGGTGGTGTGGCGGCGAAGTATACGACGACCGCGGATTGGGAGCGCTCGATCCGCCAGGGCGTGGCGCCCGACGGTCGGGCGCTCCTCTTCATGCCCTCTCAGGAGTTCTACAACATCAGCGACCAGGACTTGGGGGCATTGATCGCCTGGATCCGTGCCCGGCCACCGGTCGACCACGAACAGCCGGCGCAATCGGTCGGACCCGTCGGGCGCGCCTTGTTGCTCGCCGGCAAGATCCCCCTTCTCCCGGCGGAGCTCATCGATCACCAGGCCGCGCGTCCGACCACCACGACGGCGGGTGTCACCGTCGAGTACGGTCGCTATCTCGCGGGCACCTGCGTCGGTTGCCACGGTGCGACCTTGAGCGGCGGGCAGATCCCCGGCGCCCCGCCGGAGATGGCGCACCCGATGAATATCACCACCGATACGGTGACCGGCATCGGCCATTGGACCCAGGCCGAATTCACCAGGGCGATCCGTGAAGGGATCAAGCCCGACGGCACCCATCTCAAGCCCGACATGCCATACCAGCAGTTCGCCCGCTATAGCGACGACGAGGTGGCCGCGATCTGGATGTATCTGCGGACGGTCCCGGCGAGCGAGTACGGACGTCGGTAGTCGGTAGACGGTCGCTGATGCCGTGAAGAGGAAGACCCCTTGCCAGTCGCGGGGGTCTTCGCTTGGTACGCCTCAGCACCGACCACCAACCACCAACCACCGACTACCGACTACCGACTACCGACCACTCCGTAGGCTTGCGTTGGGATGTACCGGTCTGAGACGGAATGGTGACACGACTTTGCCCCTCAGACGTCACCTTAGGTAACGATGAGCCCGAGCCTCGACCTCCTCCTGACCCACTACCGCCATGAGCTGGCGGAGTTGGTCCTTCGGGTCGCCCCCGAGGAAGCCCCCGCCTGCCCGGAAGGGGAGGAGCTGCTCTGGGCCGAGGCGGGTGAGGTGGCCGGGTGGCTCCCTCTCGAGCGGGCGATGGCAGTGCGGCGCCTCGCTTCACGCCTCCGTTTCTATGAACAGAGAGCCGGCGGCCGGGCCCCTCGCTAAAGAAGTCTTAAAGATCCCGTGACAACTTGTTCACGGTCATTCCCCGCCGCGGTACACCCCCCGATACTTCATGTTCTGAACGTACGTCGAGAAGGTCAAACCCACGCAGGAAGGACCACGATGGACGCAGCACGGCCGCACCCTCGGATCATCCAGGGTGGGATGGGAGTCGCTGTCTCCAACTGGCGCCTGGCCAGCGCTGTCTCGCGCGCCGGCCAGCTCGGCGTCGTCTCGGGGACAGGCATCGACACTGTGCTCGTCCGTCGGCTGCAGGACGGTGATCCGGGCGGCCACATGCGCCGCGCCATCGCGCGTTTCCCCATCGCCGGTGTCGGTGAAGAAGTCTTGCGCCGGTATTTCCTCCCCGAAGGCCGCGCCCCCGAGACCCCCTACCGGCTCCTGCCGATGTACAAGCAGGTGGTGACTCCCGCGCGCGACCGGGTGACGATCCTCGCCAACTTCGTCGAGGTCTTCCTGGCCAAGGAAGGCCACGACGGCGTGGTCGGTATCAATCTCCTGGCCAAGATACAGATGCCGACGCTCCCCTCGCTCTACGGTGCGATGCTCGCGGGGGTCGACTATGTGATCATGGGGGCCGGCATCCCGCGCGAGATCCCGGGGGTCCTCGACGCCCTGGCCGAGCACAAGGCCACGTCGATCAAGTTCGAGGTCCTCGGGGGGGCGCCCACGCAACTCACCTTCGACCCTGCCGATCACTGGCCCTCCCCGCTCCATGGGCTGAAGCGGCCGCTCTTCCTCCCCGTCGTCTCCGCCGCCACCTTGGCGGCGACCTTGGCCAAGAAGGCCAATGGCCGGGTGGATGGCTTCGTGGTCGAGGGACCCACCGCCGGCGGGCACAACGCGCCGCCGCGTGGCGCGCCGAGCCTGAACGAGCGCGGCGAGCCGATCTACGGCGAGCGTGATATCGTGGATCTCGCCAAGATGCGCGAATTGGGGCTCCCCTTCTGGCTGGCCGGCGGCGTCGGCTCTCCGGCGGGGCTGGAGATAGCGCTCGCCGAAGGTGCCGCGGGGATCCAGGTCGGGACCCTCTTCGCCTTCTCCGAGGAGTCCGGACTGGCTGCGGAGATCAAGCGCCGGGTCTTCGCCGCCGTGTCCACCGGCACCGCCTCCGTCCTCACCGATCCGCGGGCCTCGCCCACCGGCTATCCGTTCAAGGTGGTGGAACTCCCCACTCACGGCGTCCCGCCCGTCGAGCGCAAGCGGGTCTGCGACCTCGGCTACCTCCGGGTGGCGGTCCAGACGCCGGAGGGACGGCTCACCTATCGCTGTCCCGCCGAGCCGATCGACTCGTACCTCGGCAAGGGGGGGGAGCTCGCCGACACCGTCGGCCGGCGCTGCCTCTGCAACGGGCTGATGTCGGACGTCGGCCTCGGGCAGGTGCGCGAGGGTGTGGTCGAGCCGGAACTCATCACCAGCGGCGACGATCTCACCTCGATCCTCGCCGTGGCCGGTGGAGGAGACGGGTATTCCGCAGGAGAAGTGCTGAACTACCTCCTGGGTGTCTGAGCCGAAGGACCCCGCGGTATAGATTAGGGGCATGACCCCTACCGCTCTGGTGACCGGTTCGACCGAAGGGATCGGTCGCGCCATCGCGTTCTCGCTCGGAAGGGCCGGGTACAAGGTCGGCATCTGCGCCCGGACCTCCTCCAAGGTCGATACGCTGCTCAAGGAACTCGCGACCGCCGGCATCACCGCCGCCGGTCGCGCCTGTGATGTCGGCGACCAGGGACAGGTCACCGCGCTCGTGGCGCACGTCACCGAGCGACTCGGCCCCGTCGACGTCCTCGTCAACAACGCCGGCGTCGGGGTGCTCAAGCCCTTCGCCGAGTTGTCGCTGGCGGATTGGGACGCTGTGATGGCCACCAACGTCCGGAGCCTCTACCTCGTCACCAGCGCCGTCCTTCCCGGGATGCGGGCGCGGAAGCAGGGCACGGTCGTGAACATCAGCTCTTTGGCCGGCAAGCGCGGCTTTCCGGGTGGGACGGCGTATTCCGCCAGCAAGCACGCCGTGATGGGATTCAGCGAATCGCTTATGCTCGAGGTCCGGAAGGAAGGGGTCCGGGTCGTGGCCATCTGCCCCGGCTCGGTCGACACCAAGATCATCCACGCCCAGACCCTCTTCGAACGGGATCCTGCCAAGATCCTCCAGCCCGAGGACGTCGCGACCGCGGTGCTCGGGGTGCTGCAGCTTCCGGCGCGCGCGACGATCTCCGAGCTCGAGATCCGTCCCTCCAGCCCATGAACATCGACCGCTGCATCTGCACCGGGCTCACCTTCGCCCAGGTGCTCGAGCGTGCGCACGCCGGCGGGTGGGACTTCGACGCGATCCGGCGCGAGACCAAGGTCGGCGGGAATTGCGGGCTCTGCCACCCCTACGTGCGCCGCGCGCTCGCCACCGGCGAGACCGTCTTCCATCAGATCCTCACTGAAGGCCCGGAGGGATGATGACGCAGAAGCCCATCGGCCGCCGGCTCCTTACACCCGTCGGACTGACCCTCATCGCGGTCGGGCTGGGGTGGATCGGCGTGTTCTGGGCCTGGGAGCATCGGTGGGCAGGGGTCGTCTCCGCGGGCCTCGCGATGCTGATCGCGTTCATCGCGGTCTGGCGCGGCCGGATCCTGGGACGCCGACGAAGCCAGTCGCTGCATGACGCCCTGGCCGCGGCAGCCGACCGGAATCGTCAACTTGAGGCGCTCCGGCACCTGGCGCAGGTGCTCCTGTCGGGGCGGTCCCTGTCCGATCTATTGACCGAGGTCTGCCGCTTCGCCGCCGACCTGGTCGGCGGGGAGTCGGCGGCCATTGGGCTCGTTGTCGAGGAGGGACGCTTTCTCAAGGTGGTGGCCGCCACCGGCCGGATGCAGCACGCCGAACAACGGCTCATCCCCACTGATCGCTCCCTGGTCGGCTGGGTCGTGACCAACGATGAGCCGGTGATCGTCGCCGACATGGGGCTGGACCCCCGCAACTTCGATTTTGCGGACACACCCCGGGAACTCAAGGCCGCCGTGATCACGCCGCTCCGGTCGGGCGGTCTCGTCATCGGGGTCGTCTGTGTCTTCAACCGGCAGGATGGCGGTGAGTTCACCACCGAGCATCTCGAGCTGCTCCGCGCCCTCGCCGACCAGGCCGCGATCGGGTTCGACCGGGCGCATATGAACGAGGAGGGGAAGCGGAGCGAAGGGGAGCTCGCCCGCAAGAACATCGAGCTGCAGCGCGCCACCCGGCTCAAGAATGAATTCCTCGCCAACGTCTCGCACGAGCTCCGGACCCCGCTCAACGCCATCATCGGTTTTTCCGAGCTCATCCTCACCGGCGACCTCGGCGAGGTGCGCACGGAGCACAAGGACTTCCTTGAATCGATCCACCGGAACGGCAAGCACCTCCTCCGGCTCATCAACTCGGTGCTCGACGTCTCGCGCATCGACGCCGACCGGATGCACCTGGAGCTCACCGAGACCGACCTGATCCAGGCCATCCGCGGCGCGGCCGCGGACACCGAGAGTCTCCGCCTCGCCCGGCAACAGACCTGCCGCCTGGAACTGCCGGATCAGCCGCTTCACGCCCTCGCCGACGCGGTCCGCGTGCAGCAGGTGCTGTTCAACCTCCTGAGCAACGCGGCCAAGTTCACCCCCGAAGGGGGCGAGGTCGTCCTGCGCGCGCTCGCGACCTCGACGCCCCTCCCCGTCCCTGGTGACCGGAGCGGCGAACACCCGCGCCTCGAACGCCGCGAGGCGGTCTGGGTCGCGGTCGGCGACACCGGGATGGGGATCCGCCCGGAGGACATGCCGAGGCTCTTCCAGGAATTCAGCCAGCTCGACGCCTCCGCCAGTCGACGGGTCCAGGGCTCGGGACTCGGTCTCGCTCTGAGCAAGCGCCTCGTGGAGCTCCACGGCGGACAGATCGGCTGTGAATCGGTCTACGGGAAGGGAAGCACCTTCTGGTTCATCCTCCCGACCGACGGGCCGGTGCGCCGGCCAGGGATGAAGAGCCCTGGCGAGATCACGCCGAGGGAAGGGGCGTAATGGGGACCGAACGCGGGCCTGGGGATCCGATTTCGCCACCGCGCAACACCCAACACGCAACACTCAGATCACCGCCTGGTACTCCGCCGTCGGCAGGGCGGCCCGCGTCATGTCCCGCCGGATATACCGGGTCGCGAACATCACGACCAATCCCCCCGTCATCGAGACGAAGGGGAGGATCAGGATCGCGCGGTCGAGGCCGAATCGGTCCGACAGGTTCCCCACCAGTGGCAGGGCGATCGCGTCCCCGGCCACGTGGATGAACATCAGATAGGCGCCCATCGCGGTCGCGCTGATCCGGCCCGGCACGACGTCGAAGATCACCGCCGAGAGGGGGCCGTTGTACCAGGTCAGGAAGAAGAACCCGACTCCGAACAGCCGGGTGAAGAGCACGGGGTCGCGCACGGTCAGGGCGTACATCGCGATCGGCCCGCCGACGAGCATCCCGATGGCCGTCGTGACGATCCGCGCCGAGTCGGTGAAGCGCCGGAGCCAGTCCGCGATGGCCCCGCCGGCCAAGGTCCCGAGGGTCCCCGCGATGACTGCCGGCACCGCGAGCTGCACGGTCGCCTCGCGGGTGGTCCACCCCAGCGCCCGCGCCGCAAAGCTCGGGCCCCACGCCACCAACCCGTTCAGCCCGAACGAGATCATCGCGCCCGCCAGGAAAACGAAGAGCAGCGTCGGCGTGCGCAGCACCATCCGGAACGCGCGGGCGAACTCTTCCAGCACATCTCCCATCGGCCCCGTCACCGCCGGGCCGAAGGGGGTGTCCGCGATCCGGTCCCGGTGGATCTGCCAGAACCACCACGCGATGTTGGCCGCGAGCCCGACCCCCGCGGCCGTCGCCATCACGGCGACATCTGCGGCCGACGTCGCACCGTACTGCCGGTCGACCCACCACGCCCCGATCGCGCCGAGCACGCTTGCGAGGATGAGCGGCTCGAACTGACGGAGGACGGTGGTGAGCCCCAGCTCGAATCGTTTGAGCAGCGCGCGCAGGTAGACCGGCTCGGGAGACCGGTTCGGGTCGACCAAGCGCCCCGCCAGCACCGCCAGCAGGATCCCCGGCAGCCCCACCGCCATGAACGCCACCCGCCACCCGTACATCTCGTTCAACTGCGCGCCGGCCCAGAATCCGATCGCGCCCCCCACCGGGACCCCCGCCGAGAGGATGCCGATCGCCAAGGCCCGGCGCGGCCCGGGGAAGTAGTCGGCCACCAGCGAATTCGAGGCGGGGCCGAACGCGGCCCCGCCGATCCCCACCACCGCCCGCACGCTGAACAGCGCTCCGAAGCTCCGTGCCAGGCCTCCGAGCGCGGTGAACACGCTCCAGACCGTCACGCCGGTCGCCACCACCGCGCGCCGGGAGCGGAGGTCGCTCAGGACCCCCATCGGGAAGGCCGCCACCGAGAAGAGCAGCACGTACGCCGACCCCAGCCACCCGAGTTGCCCATCGGTGAGCCCCAGGTCGCGCTTGATCGGCTCGAACAGCCCGAAGATCACGTTCCGGTCGACGTAATTGAGGATGTTCAGGAACGACAACAACCCCAGCGCGTACCATCGGTACCACCTCTTCTGTTCAACCACCACGGCGCGTCTCCGCCCGGTTGGTTCGCGCGGCCATGATGTGTCGCACGCACTCCTCGGCGTCGTCGGTCACGAGCAACATCTCCAGGTCGCGCAGCGCGATCTTCCCTTCCGCGGCCACCGTGGTCTTGAGCCAGTCGATCAATCCCTTCCAGTATGCAGTACCGACGAGCACCACCGGGAAGTCCTTCACCTTGTCGGTCTGGATCAGGGTCAGGGCCTCGAACATCTCGTCGAGGGTCCCGAACCCGCCTGGAAAGACGATGAACGCCGATGAGTACTTCACGAACATCAACTTGCGGACGAAGAAATACCGGAATTCGATCCCCCGATCGACGAACGCATTGAGCCCCTGCTCGAACGGCAGCTCGATGTTGAGTCCGATCGAGAGGGTGCCTCCTTCACGGGCCCCGCGGTTACCCGCTTCCATGATCCCGGGCCCACCGCCGGTGATGACCTGACATCCCGCTCGCGCGAGGAGTCGCGCCACCTCGACCGCCTTGGCATACATGGGGTCGGTCATCGGCGTGCGCGCTGAGCCGAAGATCGTCACGGCATCGTGCACCTCCGCCAGGGAATCGAATCCTTCCACCACCTCTCCCATGATGCGCAGCACGCGCCACGGATCGGAATGCTTGTGCGCATCCGGGCGCTCCCCGGTCGTTGCGAGGAGCACCTCGTCCTCAGTGGGACGGGTGGGGACGCCGTGGGCACCGCTGCGGCGAGATGGCTTGGTCACTGGAAGACTCCGGGGGAGTTCGTCGGTGGAATATACCCCGCGTTCCGCAGCGCACCGACGGCCTGTATACTTCACGCCATGCCCTCGCCGAGCACCCCTCGCGGCTCCTGGCCCGCCCTCTCCCTGACGCTCGCCGCCCGCGCGCTGGTCCGTCCCCGCCTGGCGCTCGACCTGCTCGCCGCGGCCTGGGCCTTCCGCCGTCGTGGGTGGTGGACACGGCCCCCCTTCCTCCCGCTGCCCGATCCGATCTACCTGCGGTGGCGGATGTACACGGCCTACGGCGACGAGTCGGCGGTCCCCCCCGCCCGCGACGTCGAGCGTTTCGCCCGCTGGCGGCGCGAACTCCTCCGACTCGGCCACTGAACCGTGAGCCCCCGGACCCCCAAGCAGGTGGTCATCCTGGGCGGAGGATTCGCCGGACTCTATGCGGCCCGCGGGCTCGCCCGCGAGAGCCTCCGCATCACCGTCCTCGATCGGCACAACCACCACCTGTTCCAGCCAATGCTCTACCAGGTGGCCACCGCGGCCCTCTCACCCGCCGACATTGCCAGTCCCATCCGGTCGATCCTCCGCGGGCAGCGCAATGTCGAGGTCGCGCTGGGTGACGCGGTCGGGATCGATGTCATTGGCCGGTCAGTCCGCTTGAACGATGGTAGTAGCTATCAATACGACTACTTGTTGGTGGCTACAGGTGCGCGTCACAGCTATTTCGGGCACAATGAGTGGGAACAGATGGCCCCAGGGCTCAAGAGCCTCGAGGACGCTGAGGAGATCAGGCGCCGGATCCTCCTGGCGTTCGAACGCGCCGAGCGTGAACCCGATCCGGTGCGGCGCCAAGGCCTCCTGACTTTTGTGGTCGTGGGCGGCGGCCCGACCGGTGTGGAGGTCGCGGGGGCCCTCGCCGAAGTGAAGAACTTCGCCCTCCGCCGCGACTTCCGGCATATCGATCCGCGGGATGCCTCGGTCGTCCTCGTCGAAGGGGGCCCGCGGATCCTGCCCAGTTACCCGGCCGAGCTGAGCGAAAAGGCCAAGCTCGCCCTCCGGCGGCTCGACGTCGTGGTCCACGAACGGACCCTGGTCACCGAGATCCGCCCCGGCGCGGTCATCGCCGGCGGCTGGACCATTCCGTCACACACCGTGGTCTGGGCCGCAGGCAATATCGCGAGCCCCCTCTTGGCCTCGCTCGGCACGCCGCTCGACCACCAGGGACGTGTCGTCGTCGCGGATGACTGCACCATCCCCGGCCACCCGGAAGTCTTCGTCCTCGGCGATGCGGCCGCGTTCGACCATCACGGCGAGGGTCCGGTCCCCGGGGTCTGCCCCGCCGCGATCCAGATGGGCAAACACGCCGCGCGCGCCATCGGCGACGATCTCCGCGGCCGGCCGCGGAGGGCGTTCCACTATTTCGACAAGGGGCAACTCGCGGTCATCGGCCGCGGGCATGCGGTGGCCGACATCGGGACCCTCCATTTCGGCGGCTTCATCGCCTGGCTCGCCTGGATCTTCGTCCACATCTTCTTCCTCATCGGGTTCCGCAACCGCGTACTCGTCCTGTTCGAGTGGGCCTGGTCCTACGTCACGTTCGGTCGTGGCGCGCGCCTGATCACCGGAGAGTCTTCGGCGGAGCATCCGGTCTCGCCCCATCCTCCCGCCACGTGACCGGTCTCGCGGCGCGTGTGAAGGCAGAGGCAGGGCGCCTCGGATTCCTCGCCTGCGGGGTGGCCCCGCTCGGTCCGAATCCGCAGGCCGATGCGTTGGATCGCTGGCTCAAGGCCGGCTTCGGCGGCACCATGACCTATCTCAATCGCCAGGCCAAGAAGCGGAAGGACACTCGCGTCGCGGACCCCCAGGCCAAGGTCGCCGTGGTCGTCCTCGACCGGTACCACGACGGATCCCCTACCCGCCTACCCGCCGAACCGCCTACCCGCCCCCGCATCGCCCGCTACGCCCGTGGCCGTGATTACCACGACGTGGTGGGCGACCGGCTCGAGTTGCTTGCCGCCCACCTGAAGACGCTGGGTGCACGGCACACGCGGGTCTATGTCGATACCGGCCCCGTCCCAGAGCGGGAACTGGCCCGTCGTGCGGGGCTCGGGTGGATCGGCAAGAACACAATGCTCATCCGTCCGGGTGTCGGCTCGTGGTTCTTCATCGGCGTCGTGTTGACCGATCTCGATCTCCCCGACGACGCCGGGTTCGAGCCCGACCACTGCGGGACCTGCACCCGCTGCCTCGACGCCTGCCCCACGGGTGCGTTCGTGAGCGAACGGGTGCTGGACGCCACGAAGTGCCTCTCCTACCAGACCATCGAATGGAAGCGGGAGATCCCCGCCCAGCTCGCGGCCAACGCCGCGGGCTGGGCGTTCGGCTGCGACATCTGCAACGAGGTCTGTCCCTGGAACGAGCGGTTCGCTGGGGGCCCGGTGCATCCGGATCTCACGGACCAGCACTGGATCCCCCCAGACGCCGGTCGAGATTACTTCGACCGGATGACCGAGGAGGAGTTCCACGCCGCGTTCGATCACACCCCGCTCGAGCGCACCGGACTCGTGCGGATGCGACGGAACTGGACGATGGCGTGGCGCTCCCTCGGCGCCGACAGGGTGCAATGACTTGAAGCCCGGTCACTGGTCACCGGTCACCGGTCACCCCTACATTCCGGCATGAC
>JANLXK010000472.1:0-4459 GCA_031365045.1 Gemmatimonadota bacterium
CGCTCAAGACCGCGGATGGTTTGGTGGAGGTGGTACGGTACGAGGGAACGCGGGAAGGAGGGAACGAGGCAAGGAAGGAACATTCCACCATCTTCTCCGAACGGTTTGCGTGTCCGGTCTGCGGGTTGTCGCTTCCGGAGCTGGAGCCGCGGCAGTTCTCCTTCAATTCACCGTTCGGGGTATGCCCGGACTGCCATGGCCTGGGTACCAGGCGCGACGTCAACGCCGATCTCGTGCTCGGCGATCCCAGCATCTCGATCCTGGAAGGCGTCATCCTGCCCTGGGGTGAGCCGAGCGGATATCTCCGCAAGGTCGTCCTGCCGACCCTCGCCAAGGCGTTCAAGTTCGACCTCACCGCCCCGTGGAGCGCGCACAGCGAGGCCGCGAAACACGCCCTCCTGCGCGGGATGCCGGGGAAGGTCCTCAAGTATGTGGCCGAGGGCGGCAAAAAGACCGAGTACGAGGCGGAGTGGGAGGGGGTCCTGAAGAACGTCGAACGACGCTACAAGGAGACCTCGAGCGATTCCATCCGGAACGAGCTCGAGGCCTTCATGGTCGAGAGCGCCTGCCCCGTCTGCAAGGGGCGCCGGCTTAAGGCGGAGTCGCTGGCGGTGACGGTCGGCGGGAAGAGCATCGGCGACGTGGTCGAGCTGCCGGTGGACCTGGCGGTGGGGTTCTTCGAAAAGCTTCCGGTCCGCGGCAACGGCCGGCCGGGCCTCGACGCCGACGTGGCCGGCCCGATCCTGAAGGAGGTCACTGACCGCCTCCGCTTCCTTAGAGATGTCGGCCTCGCCTACCTGACCCTGGGCCGGGGGGCGGCGAGCCTTTCGGGCGGCGAAGCGCAGCGGATCCGGCTCGCGACCCAGATCGGCTCACGCCTCGTGGGCGTCCTCTACATCCTCGACGAGCCGAGCATCGGCCTCCACCAGCGCGACAACGAGCGCCTCCTCGGCACCCTCCGCGAGCTTCGCGATCTGGGGAACACCGTGATCGTGGTCGAGCACGACGAAGAGACCATCCGCGCCGCCGATCACATCATCGACCTCGGCCCCGGCGCCGGCAAGCTCGGTGGCCACGTGGTGGTCGAAGGGAAGATCGAAGACATCCTGAAGCACCCGACCTCGCTCACGTCACGGTACCTGAGGAAGGAGCTCCGCGTTCGGGTGCCCAAGGAACGCCGCAAAGCCACCAAAGGGAACGTGCTCAAGATCGTCGGAGCAAGCGAGCACAACCTTCGCGACCTGAACGTCGAGATCCCGCTCGGTGTCTTCACCGCGGTGACCGGGGTGTCGGGGTCGGGGAAGTCGACGCTGGTGAGCGACATCCTCTATCACACGCTGGCGCGGCACTTCTATCGCGCCAAGGTGATCCCGGGGAAGCACACCCGGATCGAAGGGCTCGACCGGATCGACAAGGTCATCGACATCGACCAGAGCCCCATCGGCCGGACGCCGCGCTCCAACCCGGCGACGTACACGGGACTCTTCACCCCGATCCGTGACCTCTTCGCCCAGCTCCCCGAGGCCAAGATGCGGGGCTACGGCCCCGGGCGCTTCTCCTTCAACGTGAAGGGTGGGCGTTGCGAGGCGTGCGAGGGAGATGGGCTCGTGAAGATCGAGATGCATTTCCTCCCCGACGTCTATGTGCCGTGCGAGGTGTGCAAGGGGCGGCGCTACAACCGTGAGACGCTTGAGGTACGGTTCAAGGGGCGGAGCATCGCCGAAGTGCTCGACCTCACCGTAAGCGATGCGCTCGAATTCTTCGAGGCACAGGGAAGGATCGCCGAGAAGCTCGAGCTCTTGAACGATGTCGGACTCGGTTACATCCACCTCGGCCAGGCGGCGACCACCCTCTCAGGCGGCGAGGCGCAGCGGGTCAAGCTCTCCACCGAGCTTTCCAAGCGCGACACCGGGCGGACCCTCTACATCCTCGACGAACCGACCACCGGCCTCCATTTCGAGGATGTGCGGCTTCTCCTCGAGGTGCTCCATCGGCTGGTGGACAAGGGGAACAGCGTCGTGGTCATCGAACACAACCTCGACGTCCTCAAGACCGCCGACCACGTGATCGACCTCGGCCCTGAAGGAGGGAACCAGGGCGGGTACGTCGTGGCCGAGGGGACGCCGGAAGAAGTGGCGAAGGTGGGTGAGAGCTACACCGGGCAGTTCTTGAAAGCGGCGTTGGCTTAGCACCCCCTCTCCGATTTGCGGAAAGGGGCAGGGGGGTGAGGCGGAATCGTCGTCCCATCCCGGAACTCCGCAGCATTCTCCTTGCTCCGTCCCGATCCTCCCGGCACTTTCCAACGTTCTGTAGCCCGCAGCCCACAGCCGACAGTCCACAGCCGAGTCCATCCCGATATGCGGAAGCACCTCGCCGTACTCCTGCTCTTGCTCTGCGCCGCTGCGCCGCTGCGCCTCTCCGCCCAAGCTCCCCGTGGCTACACCCCCGCCGACAGCACTCGGCTCGACGTGCAGATGATCTATGGGTCGCCCTGGTTCACCGGTGAGAACTTCGGCCCCGCCCGGTGGCTGGGGCAGGGGGAGGCATACACGACCCTTGAGCCCGCGACCGCCCCGGCCAAGGGGCAGGAGATGATCCGCTACGAGACGATGGGGGGCGCCCGCTCTGTCCTCGTCCCGGCCACGAAGTTCATCCCCGCGCGCGACACTGCTCCGCTCGGCATCGAGGAGTACCTCTGGAACGGCGACCAGTCGAAGCTCTTGATCTTCACCAACTCCCGGCCGGTCTGGCGCGCCAACACCCGGGGCGACTTCTGGGTCCTCGACCTCCACACCTGGGAGCTCCGGAAGCTCGGCGGCCCCGATGCGAAGGAGGCGACCCTCCAGTTCGCCAAGTTCTCGCCGGATGGCACCAAGGTCGGCTACGTACGCGAGAACGACATCTACGTCGAGGATCTCGCCACCGGCCGCATCACCCGGCTTACCACCGATGGCTCCCGAAGCATCATCAACGGCACCTTCGACTGGGTATACGAAGAGGAGCTTGGGCTCCGCGATGGCTGGCGCTGGTCTCCCGACGGCTCAATGATCTCTTTTTGGCAGCTCGACGCCGACTCGGTGCGCGACTTCACCCTCATCAACACCACCGACTCGCTCTATCCGCAGGTCACCCCCATCCAGTACCCCAAGGCGGGGGAGGCCAACAGCGCGGCCCGGATCGGCATCGTGGATGTGAGCGGGGGTGCCACCCGGTGGCTTCCCTTCCAGGGGGACCCGCGCCAACACTACCTGGCGCGAATGGATTGGGCCGACGCCAAGGGGGGAAAGGACGAGCTGATCATCCAGCGGCTCAACCGGCTGCAGAACACCGACGAGGTCGTGATCGCCAACGCGCGCACCACGGCGCTCCGCACCGTGATGACCGAGCACGACAGCGCCTACGTCGAAGTGGTGGACGACGTGGTCTGGTTCGACAACGGCCGGCAATTCACCTGGACCAGCGACCGTGATGGGTGGAACCACGTATACGCGGTCGATCGCGCCACGGGTGCCCGTCGCCTCCTCACTCCGGGCAACTTCGACATCGTCGGCATCCAGGCGATCGATCCGGTCGGTGGCTGGGTCTACTACACCGCCTCTCCCGGCAACGCAGCCCAGCGCTACCTCTGGCGCGCGCCGCTCAACGGCCGAGGCCGTGCGGTGCGACTGAGTTCCGCAGTGGCGGCGGGGTCGCACTCATATGACATCGCGCCGAACTTCAAGTTCGCGCGGCATAACTTCTCGCGGATGGGGATGCCCTCCACCAGCGACCTGATCTCGCTCCCCGATCACAAGCGCCTCCGGGTGCTGGTCGAGAACAGCCGCCTCAAGGGGCGGGTGGCCGCGCTCCGCCGGGGGCCGCAGGAGTTCTTCCAAGTCGACATCGGCGGGGGCGTGAAGCTCAATGGCTGGATGATGAAGCCGGCCGACTTCGATCCCACGCGGAAATACCCGATCCTCTTCTTCCAGTACGGCGGCCCCGGTTCGCAGACGGTGCTCGACAGCTGGGGGGGGACGCAGTACCTCTGGTTCCTGATGCTCAACCAGAAGGGATACATCGTCGCGAGCGTGGACAACCGCGGAACCGGGATGCGGGGGCGCGACTGGAAGAAGATCACCTACGGCCGGATGGGCGTGATCGAGACCCACGACCAGATCGCGGCGGCGCAGGCCATCGGCCGGTGGCCCTTCGTGGACAACAGCCGGATGGCGATCTGGGGGTGGAGCTACGGCGGCTTCATGACCCTCAACGCCCTCTTCCACGGCAGGCCCGCAAATCTTATCGACTTGCGCAATCGTCTGCGTGCCGTAGGCCAACGCCGCAACTGCTTGCGCGCCGCCGATGGTGAAGACGCGATCGACACCGCCGATAGCCGCAGCGGCGAGCACCAAGGGATTGCGCTCGCCATGCGGCGTGGGCGTAGTCAATATCAATTCGCCCACGCCCGCGACTTTTGCCG
>JANLXK010000160.1:0-1245 GCA_031365045.1 Gemmatimonadota bacterium
CGAGATCACCAGCGCTCTGCCACCGTTCCTCCGGGTTTTTCGAAAGACAGCTCGTCACGACACGATCGAGCGGTGCCGGGGTCGTCGGGATCAGCTGCGAGACCGGCCGAGGATCTTCTCTGAGAATCGCCGCGATCACGCTCGCCTGGCTCTGTCCTTCGAACGCGCGCTTTCCGGTGAGCATTTCGTAGAGCACGGCGCCAAAAGCGAACAGGTCCGCGCGGTGATCGACCGGCTGCCCCTCGAGCTGCTCCGGCGACATGTACTGGACCGTGCCGACGATTGCGCCGTGTGACGTGAGCGGCGTCGTGCGCGTGGCCATGTCGACGACCGCTTCGTCGCGCAGCTTGGCGACTCCGAAGTCCAAGACCTTGGCTCCCGTTTTGGTCAGCGCGATGTTGCCGGGCTTCAAGTCGCGGTGGACGATCCCCTGCTTGTGCGCGGCGGCTAACGCCTCGGCGACCTGTGCGCCGATTCTCAGCGCTTCGTCGAGCTTGATCGGGCCGCGCTCGAGCCGGACGGCGAGCGTCTCGCCGTCGAGCAACTCCATCACGAAGTAATCGGCATCCCCTTCGCGGCCGATGTCGAAGAGCGTGCAGATGTGCGGGTGATTGAGCGATGAGATCGCCCGTGCCTCGCGCTCGAACCTCTCGCGCACCTCGGGATTATCGGAGAGGTGCGCGGGGAGGATCTTCACCGCGACGTCGCGCCCGAGGCGCGTGTCCTTGGCGCGGTAGACCTCGCCCATGCCGCCGGCGCCAAGGGGGCCGAGGATCTCGTAGGGACCTAGACGGGCGCCGGTTGCGAGTGGCATGCGGAGATTATTGCAGAAGCCGAGGCCGGCCCCGGTTTCGCCGCCAAGTTCAAGGCCCGGCTATCGAACGGAGAGTCGGCTTGACGTTTTTTCGGCGGACAAGGAGACGCACCTTGGACAGAGCTGGCTGAAACCCAACTAGCCTGTTGGCCGGACCCTGGAAGCCGCCGGCCTCAGGGATGGCGTTTTCGACATCTCCACCCCTGCCGCTGCGGTTGATTCCGAACAGGCATGAGCCCGTCCAGCAGACCGGGCGAACGGGCGGTGGACACGAGGGGTCGCCGGGACAGAACTTCGCGAACCCGAATCCCTTCGTCTCGTTGAAGAACTTGACCGTGCCATTCTTCAGGGCGCTGGTTCCGGTGCCTGCGGTGCCTCGGATCTTGATGGTGCCCTTGGCCACACGAACCGCGTCGCCATCATTTGGGTTC
>JANLXK010000503.1:0-2314 GCA_031365045.1 Gemmatimonadota bacterium
TCGGGTCGTGCCGCGGCCCGAAGCTCGAGCCGGGAAATCGTGATCCGCAGAGTCGCGGTGACGGGTTCAGGACCCGACGCCAGGGACAAACCCGAGGTCCGGCAGGCCGTGGGGAAACTGACGGGTGCAAGCGCGTTCAACTGGTAGGCACACGGTCCCGAAAAAAGGAAAGAGTACGTACCATTGTAGCCGGTGATGTTCGACGCCGTCATCGCGTCGACTTTCCAGTTGACGATCTGGGGCGAGGGAAGAGGCGCGAGCTGCGTGGCGGTCAGTGAGTCCGTGATCTCAAAATCGAAATTTGACTGGGCGGGGAAAGGGTTCGCGATCGTCTTACAAGAAGGAGAGATTGCGATCGTCGCGATGACGGCGAACGTCCGCGCCGCGCGCAGCATCTCAGGTTTCTCTACTTAATCGTGATATTCGCCAGCAGGGCGGCTCTGAAAGACGGGGTATTGAACGAGGTCAACGTCGGCTTGGGATCCACGGGGCATCCCGGGCACGCGACCATTTGACACGTGAAAGCCGCTTGATATCCCGCGATCAGACCGGGAACGTTGACGGTCAACGCGAGATTGGTCTGGCCCGGCCCCAAAGTGAAGGACAACCCGGTCAGGTCGCTGGGCGGACTCGTGAACAGAAACGTCTCGGGGAGGTTGGGGGTCGTCGACTGAGCGTTGATCACCGCGATGCCGTCGATACAGGCGGCGTAGGGCGGGGGCGCGAGGTTGTTGTCGGACAAGGCCGGAGGCGTGAACTCGATCCGCGTGACGACGTAGGTCCCCGTCGAAAGGGCGATGTTCGAGTACGTCACCGGCGCCACCGCCGTGAGCAAAGCTTCGAACGGCGTAAATCGAAAAATAAGCCGCTCCGTCCCGTAGAGCGCAGCCAACTCAGGGTCGGCCGGAAGGGCCTCGATCTTGTTGATCTTGAACGTCCCGGTATCGAATCGTCCGGCACCTGACGGGTCAGGCGTATACGTCATATTGAGGTTTTGCGACCCGCTGCTCAACGTGTCTTGCTTGCAACCCGTCAAGAGGGTCGCCGAGACCAAGGCCAACCCCGAGAGCACATGAAAAGATCTTGATCGCATGATCGCTCGCTCCTCCACAGTCACGAACTCGTGCCGGCAAAGACGATACAGCCAACTCGCCGAAGAGCGTCGAACTATAGTCGAGATCGCGCGGTGAGACAACAGCAATGAACCCAACGTTTTGGGCGTTTGTCGCTCGCCCGAAACCTGCTCAATCCGCTAAGGGCAAGGCGTGCCGGGAACGCGCTCGGCACCGGCCGTGGCGAACCCGTAGCTTCCTGCACCGCAAACATTTCGTCCCCGGACAAGGTAATAGAAGCCACCCCCGTCACCCGGGTCGGGGCGCGAGTCGCTCCAGGAAATGCCGGGGACGGCACTCTCGAGGCAGGACGCGTCGGTGGGGTTGCCGTTCGATCGGAGGAGGGTCAGATCGCCCCCGCTGACGTCGTAGGCCGTGGTGCCCCCGAGCAAGGACGCCCAAGACACCCCCGTACCCGCTCCTTTCATCAAAACAACGCCCGCGACCTCGCCGGACGGCCCCCAGATCGAGGGATCGTTCGGCCTGCAGTCCTCGGCGTTCGGCGTTCCATCGCCGTCGAGATCCGGGTCACAAGGGTCCCCGATTCCGTCCCCGTCAAGATCGGCCTGATCGACGTTCGAAACCTCGGGGCAGTTGTCGCAAAGGTCGCCGAGGCCGTCGGTGTCCGAGTCGAGTTGGTTCCCGTTCGGGACCGTCAGGCAGTTGTCGCAGGCGTCGCCGTCGCCGTCGCCGTCGCTATCGATCTGATTCACGTTCGTGATCGTCGGGCAGTTGTCGCAGAGATCGCCCCGGCCGTCGGCGTCGCCGTCGAGCTGGTTTTGGTTGGTGACCGTCGGGCAATTGTCGCAGGCGTCGCCCAACGTGTCCGTATCACCATTGGCCTGATTCGCGTTCGGGATCGGGAGGCAATTGTCGCAGCTGTCTCCCGCCCCGTCGCCGTCGGTGTCGATCTGGCTCACGTTGGAGACGGTCGGGCAGTTGTCGCAGACATCGCCCTTGGCGTCGGCGTCACCGTCCAGTTGGTTCTGGTTCGTGACCGTGGGGCAGTTGTCACACGCATCGCCCAGAGTGTCCGAGTCGCCGTTGGCCTGGTTCTGGTTCGTGACCGTGGGGCAGTTGTCGCAGGCGTCTCCGAGCGTATCGCCATCGCCGTTGGTCTGAGTCGCATTGGCGATCGTTGGGCAGTTGTCGACGTTCGCGCACCGACCGTCGCCGTCGCTGTCGTTTTGCGCATCGAGCGG
>JANLXK010000504.1:0-1456 GCA_031365045.1 Gemmatimonadota bacterium
CGAACAACCGCTCGCAGGCCGAGATGCCAAAGGGTGCCGTCGAGCTTCGGAATCAGTGGGGGAGCGCTCCCGGGATCTGGCTTGAAGGGGCCCCCGGCCTCGTGGTGATGCTCCCCGGCGTTCCCGGCGAGATGCGGAACCTCCTGACCCACGAGGTCGTGCCGCCCTCGCCACGCGCGGCACCGGCTCCGTCATCCGCTCCCGCACCCTCCGTACCACCGCGATCGGCGAGTCGGTCCTCGCGGAGCGGATGGGGGAGATCGAACAGGAGATCGCGCCCCTCACTTTGGCCTACCTCCCGGATATCGGAAGCGTCGACCTCCGTCTCACCGCGTGGGACCTGCCGGCCGATGAGGCCGATCGCCGCCTCGCCGACGCGCTGACCCTCCTCCGGAGCCGCGCCGGCGACCACGCCTTCGGCGAAGGGGAGATCGACCTCGCCGAGGTGGTCCTCGCCGCCGCCCGCCGCGCTGGCGCCACCATCGCCACCGCGGAGTCGTGCACCGGCGGCCTGGTCGGCGGACGGTTGACCGCGATTCCCGGGAGCTCCGACGTGGTCCTCGGCGGGATCATCGCGTATGCCGACGGGGTGAAGCAGGGTGCGCTCGATGTCCCCGAGGCGCTTCTGGCGGCCCACGGTGCCGTCAGCGAGCCGGTGGCCCGCGCCATGGCCGAAGGGGCGGCCCGCCGTCTCGGTGCCACGCTGACCATTTCGGTGACCGGGATTGCCGGGCCGGGAGGGGGGAGCGAGGAGAAGCCGGTGGGGACCACCTGGTTCGCGACCCATTGGCAGGGAAAGACCGAGAGCGGGAAGCAGATCCTCTTCGGCGACCGAGACGAGATCAGAGCGCGGGCGGCGCAGGTCGCACTCTACCTGCTCTGGCGCCGGCTTCTGACCGAATGAACTCCCCCTCTCTACGGAGAGGGGGCCGGGGGGTGAGGCTCCACAGTGAAACGGTGATCTGTTTCCTGCCGTAGGGCCGTCTGCCAATCCGACCCACGAAAATCGGCACCGAAAGTGCTATCTTCCTACCAGATCATCATCTGGTACAGGAGTGCTAAGTGACTGTCAGCAAAGGGTTTAATGGTACGGACGACCCCATCACCCCAGCCGTCGAGGTCGGGGTGAATGATGTTATTCCTGCCGCCGAGGCACCGACTGGCGGGCTCCCTGTCGAGACGCCCGATTCGGCCTTGGCGCGCGTGAGCACGGAGCGCGACGAGTTGAAGGACCGGCATCTTCGCCTCGCGGCGGAATATGACAACTTCCGGAAGCGTTCGCAGCGGGAGCGCGCCGAGGCGGGCGAGCGTGGTCAGGCCGAGCTCCTCAGCAAGCTCCTCGAGGTGCTGGACGATCTCGATCGCGTGGTCGAAGGGGGCGAAAAGCTCGCGACGGTGGCCGACCTGCATCAAGCGGTCCTCTTGACCGACAGGAAGCTCTGGAAGGAGCTCGAGA
>JANLXK010000525.1:0-8332 GCA_031365045.1 Gemmatimonadota bacterium
GTCAGACGCCCGCGCTCCGGCTGCAGCAGCGCCATGCAGAGCCGCAGGATCGTCGTCTTGCCCGCGCCGTTGGCGCCGAAGAGCCCGACCGCTTCGCCCGGACCGAAGTCGAGCGTGACGTCACGGAGGACCGGATTGCGCGGAAAGCTGAACGCGACGCGATCGAACTGGATCATCGCCACCGCTCCACGGCCGCGTCGAGGGTGAGGGGATAGGGCGGCAGCAGTTTCGCCGATGGCGCGGTCGCAAGCTGCTTCGCTGCGCGCGCCAATTCGGCCACCGTAGTGCTCCCCGCCCCCATCTCCCACATCAGCTCGGTCCCCAGCAGCTCGTCCGGCGCCCCGCGGGCGATGGTGCTTCCGTCGTCCAGCAGGATCACTTCGTCCGCTACCGTCAACCCCAGCTCGGCGTCCTCGGTCGCGAGCAGCACGGCCGCACCCCGCTTGGCCTCTGCGCGGATCAACGCTTCCACGGTCCGGCGGCCGACGGCGTCGAGCGCCGACGAGGGCTCGTCGAGCAGCCAGACCTCCGGCTGCAACACCAGCATCGCGGCGATCACCACGCGCTGGAGTTCGCCGCCCGAGAGCTGCTCCGGCACGCGATCCGTGAGATGTGCCACCCCGAGGCGTTCGAGCGCGGCGGGCACCGCTTCCCAGATCCGCTCCCGACTCCAGCCGAGGTTGGCGGGGGCAAAGGCCACCTCATCGAAAACACTCTCGGCCATCCCGGAGAGTTGCAGATACGGCATCGCGGTGACGTACGCGACCCGGCCTTGCAGCGCCGCGCGCCCCGCCTGCCCCTGGGGTGTGGTACCGAGCACGAGGACCTCTCCCTCCAGCGTGCCGCCGGTGAGCGATGGGGCGAGCCCGGCCGCCACGAGGAGCACCGTGCTCGCGCCCGCGCCAAGCGGACCGAAGAGCCAGGTGACCTGGCCCGCGCCGGCCTTGAGGGTCACGTCGCGGAGGACCAGCCGGGAGGCTGGGTAGCGGAACGAGACCCGGGTGAACTCGAGCGCGCTCATCCGAGGATCCGCCAGAGCGCGGCCGCGCCGACCAGGACCACCGCACCCCAGCGGGTCGCTTGGTCGATCGTGGTGTCATCGGGGGGCCGGAGGGGAGTGCGCCCCGAGCCGTCGGCCCGCACCTGGCGGGTGGCGAGCGCGAAGGCGCGTTCGTCCACCTCATGCAGCGCGCCGAGCATCAGCGGGAGCGCGAGGGGGATGAACGCGAGGAGGCGGGTGAGCAGGCTGCCGCGGACGCGCAATCCGCGCGAGCGCATCGCCTCCTGCACCCGCGTGGCGCGCTCCTGGAACCGGGGGATCGCGTTGAGGGTCGCGGCGCAGAGGTAGGCGACCGACCAGGACCAGCCGGTCTCGAGCGCCGCGTCCACGAAGCGTCCGGGACGGAAGCCGCGGAGCAGGAGGACACTCGCCAGGATGACCGCGGTGAGGCGGGCGCTGGTCGTGAGGGCAAGGGTGAGCCCCGCGGCCGAGAAGGTCAAAGGGCCGAACGCGAGCCGCGGCCCTTCCCCGAGGACTCCGTGGAGGAACCCGAGGAGGACCCAGAACGGGAGGGCGAGCCACGCCGCCGGGACCAGGGCGCGAGTGTCGCCGCTCAGCGGGACGAAGAGCGCGACGAGGAGTGCCAGCACCACCGGCCCACCGGGGGCGGGCAGCAGGAAGGCGAGCGCGATGATGGCGAGGGTCGCGACGAGGGGCGTGAACGGGTGAGCCCGCGCTGCCAGTGCTTCGGGCGCTGCGGGTCGACTCACTCTCGGCCCGTGGCCCGGAGCGCGTAGGGGAATCGGCTCGCAAGCCGGAGCGGAAGAGCGCGGAGCACCAGTCCCGTGAACCCGAATGTGAGCGACTTGTCGAGCACGTCGGCCGCGACCGAACTGATGGTGACCGCTACGGGGAGGCTGAACTCGAGGTAGCGGAACAGCGCGTTGAGCGCGGTGATCCCGGTCGTGGTCACACCCCCGAAGACGAAGTAGGAGATCACCGCCGAGGCGAGGCCGCCGAGGGTGCCACAGAGGGCGCCCCAGAGGATGGCGAGCGGCGCGTTGGCGAACCCGCCCCGGCTGGCCGCCGCCGTGGCGACGAGGGCGATGAGCACCTGGATCGGCGCGAAGGCGAGCCACATCATCTGGCCGCTGGTGAGCGCCGCCAGCCCCTGACTGATGAGCCCGGTGGTGATCCCGGCCCAGGGCCCCGCCAGCACCGTCGCGGTCACCGTCCCCACCGTGTCGAGGAAAACTGGGAGGGCCAGCTCCGCCACGACGCGCCCGAGCACGACGTTCAGCGCGACGCAGGTCGGGATGAGGGCCAGGTTCCGTGGGTTCATCAAAGTTCGGATAGAGGGTGCAAAAAGGTACACGAAGGGGGCCGTACGGGCACCCCTCGGGTTGCCGCCTTCCCACCGGAATCACGCGTCGGAACAGCTTCAACTGGAACCCAAAGAATCCAGGAACCCATGAACGATCCTGGTCTTTGTCCTGGGTTCCAGGGTTTCCAGGGTTCCTGCTGAGTCAGTTGCCGTTCCTTGCATTGGAGAAGATCGCTACGCCGCACCCGACCCGCGTATCTTTAGCGCACCATGAACCGCCACCTCTCCGTCGCCCTCCTGAGCCTCGCGCTCACCGCCCCCCTCGCCGCGCAGAACGCCGAAGTCCGCGACATCCAGTCCGACGTCCGCTACCTCGCCGAGGACCGCCTCGCCGGCCGCAAACTCGGCTCCCCTGGCGCCGACAGCGCGGCCGAGTACCTCGCCCGGCGCTTCCAGCGCCTCGGACTCCAGCCCGGCCCGCAGGGGTGGTTCCAGAGCTTCACCGTCGATCCGACCGCCCCGGCCGCCGCCCACGCCGGGCTCGCCAACGGCGCGGCCGGCAGGAACGTCGTCGCGGTCCTGATCGGCCACGACCGCCGCCTCCGCGACGAGATCATCATCGTCGGCGCCCATTACGATCATCTGGGACTCGGCGGCTTCGGCTCGATGGCCCCCGACAGCATCGGCCAGGTCCACAACGGTGCCGACGACAACGCCTCCGGCACCGCCGCCATCCTGGCGATCGCCAAACGGCTCAAGGACCACCGCCCGGCCCGGACCATCGTCTTCATCGCCTTCACCGGCGAGGAAGAAGGGCTCCTCGGCTCGGCGTACTACACCAAACACCCGCTCTACCCGATGGACCGCACCGTCGCGATGCTCAACTTCGACATGGTCGGCCGGCTCCGGCACGACCGGCTCATCGTCTACGGCGCCGCCACCGCGCTCGAGTGGCCCCGGCTCCTCGACTCCCTCAACGCCGGATACCACTTCGACCTGAAGGCCTCGGGCGATGGCTACGGCCCGAGCGACCACGCGTCGTTCTACGCGCTGAAGCGGCCGGTGCTGCACTTCTTCACCGACCTGCACGAGGACTACCACCGCCCCACCGACGACGCTCCGCTCATCTCGTCGGAGGGGATCGCACGGGTCGCGGATTTCGCCGCCGATGTGGTGGGCGTGATCGGCGATCGCGCCACGCCCCTCACCTTCGTGGACCTCCCGCCGCCGCAGCCCGCAGCGGGGACCTCGGCCACCGCGGTGACCCCGGGCTACGGCGCCTACCTGGGCTCGATCCCCGACATGAGCGAAAGCCCCGGCGGTGTGCGCATCATGGGCGTGCGCACCGGGAGCCCCGCCGAGACCGCGGGACTCAAGGGCGGCGACATCATCGTCCGGATGGGGGACGTCGACGTCGCCGATCTCCAGGGGATGACCGCGGTGCTCCGGAGCCACCGTGCCGGTGACACCGTCGACCTGGTGTACCTCCGTGACGGTCAGCGGATCACCACCAAGGTCACCTTCGGCGTACGCGGAGGGAGCTGATGCCGGTGCTGGACGGACAGAAGATCGTCGGCGGGCTCCGGGGCCGGTTCGCCAAGGAGGTGGGACGCGACGGACTGCTCCAGTACGCAGCCGACCACATGAAGGCTGCGGGTGAGCCGTACACCGGCGTCTACCTCTATATGATGCAGCACGGGGAGCTGGTGCTGGAGGCGCACGCCGGCCGCGCCACCGACCATACCCGGATCGCCGTCGGTGTCGGCGTCTGCGGTACGGCCGTGGTGCTCGGCACCGACCAGAACGTCGCCGACGTCCGCGCCCGCGAGAATTACCTCGCCTGCAATCTCGAGACCCGCGCCGAGCTCGTCGTCCTCATCCGCCGCGGCGACGAGATCCTCGGCCAGATCGACATCGACAGCGACACCGTGGACCCCTTCACCCCCGCGGAGCATGCCGAGGTCCGGCGCGTCGCCGATGCGCTGGCGGTCCTCCTTTGACCGTGACCGGTGACCCGTGACCAGTGACCGGGCCCTCCGGCCGGACCTCGAAACAGCGCCCGGTCACCGGTGACTGGTCACCTCTCACCTTCCTGATGCGCACGTTCGAACGCCGGGTCAACGGCGTCACCCTCTTCGAGCGCCGCACCGGCGAGGGTCCACCGGTCGTGATCCTCCACGGCGGCCCCGGAGCGAGCCACGACTATCTCCTTCCCGGCTGCGACACGCTGGCCGACGGCCGGGAGCTCGTCTATTACGATCAGCGTGGCGGAGGACGGAGCGCGGTGGGACGCGACGTGCCGATCGGCTGGCAGGAGCAGGTGGCCGATCTCCATGCGCTCAAGGAACTCTGGGGCGACCATCCGCTCGACCTCGTCGGCTATTCGTGGGGCGGGCTCCTGGCGATGCTCTACACCATCACGCACCCCGGCTCCGTCGCTCGGCTCGCCCTCGTCTCGCCGGCACCCGCCTGGCGCGCGGGGAGGATCGAATACGAGCGCCGCTACGCCGAGATCACCAATGGGCCCCGGGCGCAGGAAGAGCGGAGGCAGCTGCGCGAGTCCGACCTCAAGAGTCGCGACATCGCCGCGTACCAGCGCCGGATCTTCGAACTCGCCGTGATCGCCTACTTCAAGGATCCGGCCAAGGTCTCCGAGCTCGGCGGGTTCCGCCTGGTGGAACGGGTACAGAAGGGGATCTGGGAGTCGCTGGGCGACTACGACCTCCGCCCCGCCCTGCAGAAGCTCGATCTCCCCGTGGTGGTCCTGCACGGCAAGGACGACGTGATCCCCTGGGAGACCGCCGAAGAGACGGCGGAGTGCCTGCGCGCGCCGTTCACGCTCATCCCCGACTGCGGCCACGTGCCGTATGTCGAAGGAAAGGAGATCTTCGTGCGCGTGCTCGACGCCTTCCTGCCCAGGGCGGGCCGCGCGTGAGCCGGACGACACCGTTCGCGCTCGTTTTCGGCGAACTGGCCGAGGAGCGATTCCCGGCGCTCAAGGCGTCGCTCACGGGGGCGGGGATCGATCCCGCCGACCGCGACGCCTTCGTGCTCGACCGCGCGGTGACAGAATTCCTGCGCGACCTCGTGCCGGAGGACGCGCCACCGGAGTCACTGCACGAGTTCATTGCGGTGCTGCAGCACTGTTACCTCTTCTGGGAGGCGGGTAGCCGGGTAGGCGGGTCGGCGGGTAGTGCACTGCCCCATTGGCCCCTGCCCGCCTCTCCGCCTGACCGCCTACCCGGCTACTATCAGCTCCCAACTCATCTCTACTGGGGCCAGCTCGAGCCGGACGCCCCGCACGAGCCGCTCGACGGGTTGTTCATCCACCAGTGGAAGGATGCGATCCGTGCTCTCGCGATCTTCGGGATGCACCCCGAGCGCCCGGGGTTCACTGTCTCCGAGGTCGCGGGACCGCCGCCGGGTCCGCTGCCGAAGCGGGCCGACGGCTCGGAGCCCTACGCCCCGCAGATGGAGGGTGGCACGGCCGCCGGCATCCGTTCCGTCTCGGGACCCGCCGAACTCCTTGCCCTCGCCTGGAGTGCGAATGGATAAGAAGGCCGTCGCCAAGGCGTTCGAGCGCATCACCGAGCTCCTGGAGTTGAAGGGGGAGAACCCCTTCCGCGTCCGCGCGTTCACCGCCGCCGAACGCGCCATCAGCGGGCTCCCGGGCACGCTCGAGGAAGCGCTGGCGGACGGCTCGCTCGCCGGCACCAAGGGGGTGGGCCCCGCGACGCTGGCGATCGTGCAGGAGCTGGTGAAGACCGGCCGCAGCACGGTGCTCGAGGAGCTCCAGGGGCAGGTCCCTCCCGGCCTCATCGAGATGCTGCAGATCTCCGGGCTCGGCGTCGCCAAGGTCCGCCAGATCCACGAGACCCTGCACCTCGAGACCATCGCCGAGCTGGAGGAGGCTGCCCGGGACGGCGCCCTCGCCAAGCTCCCCCGCTTCGGCGCCAAGACGGCGGAGAACATCCTCAAGGGGATCACCTTCCTCCGGCAGGCGAGCGGGTTCCGGCTCGCGCATCACGCCCGCGACGAGGCGGAGGCGCTCGCCCGTGCGTTGGCGGCGCAGCCCGGCGTTGTGCGGGTGGACGTCAGCGGAGAAGTGCGCCGCCGCTCCGAGGTAGTGCGTGAGCTGGTCCTTGTCGTCGTGGCCGACGTCCTCCCGGCCGAACTCTTCGAGCGGCTGAGCAAACTCCCGGGCGTGAGCGAGTTCAGCGGGCGCGATGAGCGCCAGGTGACGCTCCGGTTCGCGGGCGCAGGGGCGGCACGCGTGGTCGTGACCGCTCCGGCCAACGCCGGCGCCGTCCTCCTCCGCACGACCGGGAGCGACGCCCACCTCGAGAAGCTCATCACCCACGCCAAGTCGGTCGGTCACTCGTTCGACGCCACGGCGCTCTGGAAAGGGTCGGCCTTCGTCCCCACCCCCGACGAAGCGGCGATCTACACCGCGCTCCGGCTTTCGCCCATCCCGCCCGAACTGCGTGAGGGGGGAGAAGAAGTGGCCCGCGCCGCAACGGGTTCGCTCCCGACGCTGATCGAGCGGAGCGACCTGAAGGGGATGCTCCACTGCCACTCGAACTACAGCGACGGCGGAACCACCATCGAGGAGCTCGCCCTGGCCTGCCGGGAGGCGGGATACAGCTGGGTCGGGCTCACCGACCACAGCCAGGCCGCGGTGTACGCCGACGGCCTCTCTCCCGACGACCTCCAGCGTCAGGCCGATGAGATCGACCGGCTCAACGCCAGGCTCACCGGGATCCGCATCCTCAAGGGGATCGAGGCCGACATCCTGCAGGACGGCGCGGTGGACTACGATGACGCCGTGCTTGCCCGACTCGACTTCGTCATCGCCTCGATCCACAGCCGGTTCGGGATGACGCGCGACGAGATGACCGCGCGCATCTGTCGCGCGATGGAGAACCCCCGCCTCACCATCCTGGGCCACCTCACCGGCCGGCTGCTCCTTGCGCGCGAGGCGTATCAGCTCGACCAGGACCGGATCTTCGAGGTGGCGGGACAGCGCGGCGTGGCGATCGAGATCAACGCCGACCCGCAGCGACTTGACCTTGACTGGCGCGTCCTCCCCGCCGCCCGGAAGGCCGGCGTCCGCATCTCCCTCGGCGCCGACGCCCACAACACCGCCGGGATCCGCAACATGGAATTCGGCGTCGGCATCGCCCGCAAAGGATGGCTCACCAAGGGCGAGGTGCTCAACTGCCTCAGCGCCGACGAGTTCCTGGGCGTGGCCCGGTCGCGCCGATGAACAAGAAACCGACGCAACACTCCCCCTCCCCCGACAGGGGGAGGGGGAAGGGGGGAGAGGGCGTCAGGGGGAGGGGGCCGGGGGGAGGGGGCGCCGAAGTCACGCACGAACGCGCCCTCGCTGTCCTCGCGCTGCTCAGGCGCACCTACCCCGGCGCCACCTGCGCGCTCGATGCCCGCACTGCCTTCGAGCTCCTCGCGGCCACGATCCTCTCGGCGCAATGCACCGATGTGCGGGTCAACCTCGTCACCCCTGCCCTCTTCAAGCGCTATCCGACGCCGAGCGCGCTGGCGGCCGCGAAGCAGGGAGACGTCGAGGAGATCATCCGCTCCACCGGCTTCTTCCGGAACAAGGCCAAGAACCTGATCGCCATGGCCCAGGCCCTCGTCGTCGAGCACGCCGGAGAGGTGCCCGATACTATGGCAGCGCTCCACCACCTCCCCGGCGTCGGGCGGAAGACCGCCAACGTCGTCCTCGGCAACTGGTTCAAGATCAACGCCGGCGTCACCGTCGATACCCACGTCACCCGTTTGACACGCCTCCTCAAGCTCACCCGGCACACCGACGCCGTGAAGATCGAGCGCGACCTGATGGCGCTCTTCCCGCAGAAGGAGTGGACCCTGATCTCCCACCTCCTCATCACCCACGGCCGCGCCGTCTGCATCGCCAACCGGCCGAAGTGCGGAGAGTGCGTGCTGAAGAACATTTGCCCGTCGAGCCTGGTCTGAATGCCCCCCTCCTC
>JANLXK010000555.1:0-2255 GCA_031365045.1 Gemmatimonadota bacterium
CCGCGATCGCCGCGATCGATTCGGTCTACGGGATCGAAGAGAACCTCCCGATTTTCTTGATGTCGGAAGAAACCACGACCACCGTCCAGGCGGGCAAGTGGAACAACGGCGCGACGCCCTACACCGATGCGGGCGTCGACGGCGGCGGTCTCAACAAGGCTTCCCAGGCTGACGATCAGATCCTGGCGATCCTCGACAACGGCATTCAGCTCGACGCGGGCGACCTCTCGAACACGTCGACCGATCCCGGCCTCGACCTCAGCGGCAATCCGATCGCCGGCCATCGCAAGGTCGCGTTCTACGGCACCACGGCTCCCTTCGGCGGAACGGGCGATTTGCTCGGTTGCGACGGCAACACGACGAGCGGCGTGACGCACGGACACACGGTCGCCGCGGTGGCGCTCGGCAACGCAACGAAGGTCGACATCGCGTACGGCACCCCGTACAAGGGCGTCGACGGCTCGGGGAACTTCTGGGGTCTTGACGGCCTCGCGCCCAAGGCTCGACTCGTCGCCTACGACGGACAGATCACACCCCTGACCGGGCGTTGCGACGACGTCACGCAGATCCTCGGCAACAGCCCCCTCGACGTCGGCAATCTCGCGACTCTCCTCCCCGACGCCTACACCAAGGGCGCTCGCGTGGTCAACTTCTCTTGGGGTTCGGTCGCCCCGGGGGATTACCTCAGCAACGAGCAGAAGATCGATGCGTTCTTGCTGGCCAACAGCGACGCCGTAATTTTCGTCGCCGCCGGTAACGCGGGAAGAGACAAGAACTCGGACAGGATTCCCGATCCGAACACCATCGGCGCTCCCGCGACGGCCAAGAACATCATCTGCGTCGGCGCTTCGCGCAACGCGGACGATCTCGGCAACCCGAACCTCCCCAATAGCCGCTGGGCGAATTCGAGCAACGGCCCCGCGACGGTCTTCAGTAACCGTATCGCTCCTCTGCTCATGGCCCCCGGCACCGACGCCGGCACGTTGGGACTCGCTTCGGAATTTCACTGCCGCTCGAACGACAACAACCAGTACGGGCCCGTTGAGTGCGACGTGATCGCGGGTCAGATTTCGACGAGCTTCGCGTCGGCGGCCGCTGCCGGCGCGGCGCTGCTCGTTCGTGACTACTTCGCGCAGGGCTTCTACCCCGACGGCACCAACTCGAACGCGGGCAACGCCGCGGAGCAGGTGTCGACCATTTCCGGATCCCTCGTCAAGGCGATCCTCGTCACATCCGCCGAGTGGATGCACGCCACCGGGTCGAACCTTCCGTTCGGGCCCGGCCTCACCCGGAAGTTCCGCGGCAATCGCGAGCAAGGGTTTGGACGCATTATCCTGACGAACGCCCTTCCGCTCCAAACGTATCCGGGTGCGGTTTCGGGCCTGATCGTAGGCGACGGCGGCCCGGCCCCTGCCGGCCTCGTCAACAGCACCGGACTGGACCTGAACTCCCCCTATCCGGCCAGCCAGACCTACTCGCTGAACGTTTGCGACACCTCGCAGCCGCTGAAGATCGCCATCGCATGGAACGACCCGTCGGTGACCGACCAGATCAGCCGTGACCTCGATCTTGAAGTCACAGCACCCTCCGGCAGGAAGTATCTCGGCAACTTCTTTAGCGACGACACCGACAACAACAACGTCATCGCGGGTACCGAAGAGTGCACGTTCACCGGCCAGCCCTGGCCGGTGGATTCCGTCGCCGGCACCGTGGACACCGGCCCGTGGAGCCTCCCGTCGGCGTCGTGCACGGTCGGCGCTCACGTCGACTTCCAAAATAACGTCGAGGCGGTGTTCTTGTCCCCCGACAGCCGCCTGAACGGCATCGCCGACGATCCGGCCACCGCCCTCAACGAAGCCTCCGACAACCAGGTCGAGCAGGGCGTATGGAGCGTGGTCATCAAGAACGGCTCGCACGCCCCGCTGCTCGCCCAGCCGGATTCCTTCTCCGTGGCCATCGCGGGTGGCGTATGCCTGGGCTCGGCGGCCCGCGTCCAGCGGGTTCTTCCGAACAACCAGCTCGAAGGAACGGTGCTGACCTGCAATGACAGCGTCGTCGCAACGATCGACGAAGTCGCCACGGTCACCGACCCGATCGGCAACCTGACCACGGCAAACATCGCCGGCCGCACCCAGATCCAGGTCGTCGACTCCAGCAACGTCGTCCGGGATACCGAGACGCTGTTAGCCAGTGACTGGACCATCGTGTCCTCGGTGGGCGGCAACGTTCGGTTTGATTCCAAGAAGATCCTCTTG
>JANLXK010000564.1:0-8832 GCA_031365045.1 Gemmatimonadota bacterium
CGTCGAGCCCGGGGAGGTTCAGGTCGAGGAGCATGAGGTCAGGGTTGTGCTGGTCCACCCGGGAGATCGCCTCGGCGCCGTCGCGCGCCTCGACCGTCATGTAACCCTCACGCTGGAGGAGGTCGCAGAGGAGCTTCCGCAGGTGGTCCTCATCGTCGACCACGAGCACCGTGCGTCCCCGCCCCGCGGTGCCGCGGGCGACCGCAGGGGCACCATCCTCCTCGACCAGTTCGAGGCCTTCGAGCACGTCAGTGGTGGTGTGGGTGCCCCCGTGGGGGTGCGCACCCGTCACCGCGACGCTCCCCGCCGACGGCGTCGTCCGCGGGGTCGGGATCGGCGTCGGCGTCTTGACCGAGGGACGCGAGGGGGCCACCGGCACGTCGGTGACACGGAGAAGCTCGTCGACGCTGGTGTGCCCCTCCAGGACGTGCCGGAGCCCGCACTCCCAGAGGGTCTTCATCCCGCCCGCCCGCGCCGAGGCGGCGAGCTTGTCCGGCGGCGCGTTGGAGCCGATGAGCTGCTCGAGCTCCGGCGTCATCACCATCACTTCGACGACACTGAACCGGCCCCGGAAGCCGGTCATGGCGCACTCGGGGCAGCCGACCGCACGATGGAGGGTAGCGCCATCGGGGATGTGCTTCCGGAGCTTCTCGGGCACCGGCTCGGTCGACACTTCACGGCAGACCGGGCAGAGCCGCCGCATCAGCCGCTGGGCCACCACGCCGCGGAGCGCCGAGGCGATCTTGAACCCCTCCAACCCCATGTCCACCATGCGCGTCACCGCGTTCGGTGCGTCATTGGTGTGGAGGGTGCTCAGCACCAGGTGGCCCGTGAGCGAGGCCTGCACCGCGATGGAGCCGGTCTCCGCGTCACGGATCTCGCCGATGAGGACGACGTCGGGGTCCTGCCGCAGGATCGAACGGAGGGCGCTCGAGAAGGTGAGCCCCGCCTTCGGGTTCACCTGCACCTGCACGATGTTGTTGGAGAGCCGGTATTCGACCGGGTCCTCCACCGTGACGATGTTGACCCCTTCATCCTGGACGTAGCGCACGGCAGAGTAGAGCGTCGTGGTCTTGCCCGACCCGGTGGGGCCGGTGACGAGGATGATCCCGTCCTTGTTGTCGAGCAGATCGTGCAGCGCCTTGGTCTCGTCCGGGAACAGCCCCAGCGCCTCGAGGTCGAGCGCGGTGGCCTGGGCGTTGAGGATACGGATGACGACCTTCTCGCCGTACGAGGCGGGCAGGGTCGACACGCGGAGGTCCACCGGCTGGCCGTTGACCGCCACGCGGGCACGCCCGTCCTGCGGGCGGAGCCGGTCGGCGATATCGAGCGAGCTGATGATCTTGATGCGCGAGATGAGCGGCACCCCCGCGGCGCGGGGGATCTTCATCTTCTGGACCAGCACGCCGTCGATGCGGTACCGCACCACCACGCCCCCCTCGGAGGGCTCGATGTGGATGTCGCTGGCCCGGGCGATGATCCCTTCCGAGAGGATCGCGTCCACCAGGCGTACCACGGGACGCGCGGACGCTTCCTCGGTGGATACCAGGAGGTCGTCGGCGTCGACCTCCTCCTCGATCTGGGTGATCTCCGACTCCTCGAGATTCTGGAGCAGGTTCTCGACCACGTTCTCGGGACGGTAGATCTCCTCGAGCTTCTCCTGGATCTTGCTCGGCCCGGCCAGCTGCATCCGCACTTCGCGCCCCGTGGCGAAGGCGAGCATCTTCTCGGCCTCGAGGTCGAACGGGTTGGCGGTCGCCACCTCGAGGAACGAATCGGTCATCCGGGTGGGGACGACACTGAACCGCCGCGCGAGGCTCTCGGGGATCGCGTCCCGGATCTTGATGATCGAGAGATTGGCGAGATCGGCGAGCGGGAAGCGGTACCGATCGGCGGCGGCCTTCACCACCTGCGGCTCGGTGAGGAGACCCGCGGCGACGACCTTTTCCCAGAGCGAGACCTGGGGTTGGTCTGGGGCCGGGCGCAACCGATCCAGCTCCCCCGGCGGGAGGAGCGGTTCCAGTGCGGTGGTGAGCCAGGCGTCGGTAAAAGACATGGGGGAGACCGGAAAATTAGACCCCTCGGGGGGTGGGGGCTAGGGTGCCACGCACCCGGTGTTGGGTGTTGCGTATTGGGTGTTGGCTGGGAAAGTCCGGCGACCCCCGCAATACTCAACACCCAACACCCAGCACATCTACAGCACCCCCCACCACGCCCGTCCCACGTCGAACGTCACCCCGATATCGCCGGACTCGACGGAGCGCCCTGCCTCGATCCGGAGCAGCCGGTAGAACAGCTCCAGCGCGACCCCCGTCGTGACCCGCACCTTGTCCGTGGGGCTCCAGGGCATCCCACTCATGCGCCCACCAGCCCAACCGGCGGAAACGAATGGCGCGATGATCGCTTCGTGGCCGGTGGACGCGAAATCGCCGAGCGGGAGGGCCGGGATGGGGGCGGGGAGCCTCCACTCCAGCGTCCCGAGCGCCACCTGCCGGCCACCCCACGCGCGATACCGTTCTCCGAGGAGCGTTCCGCGCCCGCCGAGTACGAAGGTGCGCCACGCCGGCACGGCCGCGCTCGCCGCGCCGCCATATCCCTGCAGCTGAAGTTCGGTCGCCCCGAATCGAACCCCGCCCTGAAATTCGAGCGTGGCCCTTCCCCACTCCCTGCGTCCGACGCCCCCATCGAGGCCGAGCCGCCAGCCCGGCTCACCCGCACCACCCTTGGCGACTCCGATCGTACCCGCCCAGTATCCGGGGCCGCCGAGGTCGGGCTGCGGCCTGAAGGCGCCGCGGGCTGGCGTTGCGGCGATACCCAGGGGACCGGGGTCTTCCCAGCCCAATTGGGTCGTGAGTCGTGAGTCGTGGGTCAGGGGGATCCCGACCCTCAGTCCCACACCTTCGATCAGGACGTAGTCGCCATGGTCGTCCCCCGATTCCTGCGCGGTCAGGGAATTGAGCACGCGACTTATGACTTGACGGTCGCTCAGATCGCGGATGGAGCGGTCGGCCAAGAGCGCGATGGTCGCGAGTCGCGAGTCGCGAGTCGGGCGCGAGATGGAGATCCCCCCAGTGACCCGACCATCCGCGAGCCCGATACCGGCGCGCGGCGAGATCGCGACCCGCGTCCCGCGCACCGCGAACCGCATCCCGAACCCCACCGCCACCCCCTGCACCCGATCGAAGTGCAGGAGATCGCTCACATTGTGTGCCACCACGCGAGTCGGTGATGTGCCCGCCGCGATGTGCCCTTCGACCGCACGCACCACCTCGACGCGGGCCTGGGCGACGTCGCGTTCGGTGACAACGGGCCCGGCGGCGGCGAGCACCGAGTCGAATGGCTGGGGCCACGGGCGGGCAGAATCTCCCGCCACCCTCAGGCCACCGATGGCGCGCCCCACGAAGGTCGGCTCAGGGATCGCGGGATCGAGGTCGTATTCGCCGAATTCCCAGGTACCGCGAATGATCCCGATGTAGGGCAAGTCGAGCCAGCCGGTATTGCGGCGGATCTCGATGGTCTGGCGCCACGGGAGCCACGCTCGGCCATCGACATAGGCGTAGTCGAGGAGGACGGTGAGGTCCTCCACGGTATCATCGAGATAGCTCACCGGCGTGAACGAGAACCGCGCCCGGACCAGCTCCGCCGTGGCGCGATCGAGATAGACGGTGCCGACCACCCCCGGCGCGCGCGGATCGCGGGGCCGGACATCGATCACGTCGAGCACCACCCGCGCCGCCCCCGCCGCCACCTGGGCCGAGTCGCGCAGCGCGAATTCGTACCGGGCGAGTCCCTCCACTGAGAGGGGGTGGACGACGTCCTTCACCTCGGTCCCGTCGCCGATGCGGATGCGAGGGCCGAAGCCGTCGGTGACGATGCCGAGGTGGTCGCGGTGGTAGCGGATGTCGGTGGGGAGGTAGCGCCGGTCACGCCAGCCGCGGATCACCTGCTTGCTCCGGCCCGGGGCGCTCCAATACACTTCCACGTCCAGTTCGTCCGCCTTCACCAGGTGGGGCGTCCCGGCCCCACCGTCGCCGAGCTGCGCGAGGAAGACCAGCATCCCGTGGGCCCGGACGTGCCAGCTTCGGAGACCGGAGTCTCCCTGGACCATCGTCCGCCGGGCCACGGCGCGCGACACCCGCGCGACGGCCGCAGAGTCATTCCATCCCTGCGCGCGCGCGGCGGACGGGATCAGCACGAGGAGCAACGCGATGAGACGCACGCAGTGAAGCTAATGCGACCGACGGGGAGCGCGATCGGGCTCGTGCTCTTCATCACGGCCTGCCGGGCCGCGGCGCGCCCGGTGGACACGACGCCGGGCGCCCCGGTGCAGGTCCCCGGCGGCCCCGTGGCGGTCCGGGTGGCCCCCAAGGGGGAGACGGCACCGGTCGAGGTCGGCGGGGTCACGCCCAACGACACCGTTATCGTGGTGCGACGCGGCGTGGGCCGGGTGGTGATCCTCCGGCACGGACCCCCCGACCGCACCGACTTCGCCGAGCTCACCGTCCCCGCCACGGTCTTCGCCAAGGCGACCAACGATTCGATCGTTGTCACCATCCGCATCCGACCCGGCGTCTACGGCCTGGAGCTCTCGGCCGATGCGGATTGGGGCCCGGGCACCGCACTCGCGTTCAAGTACGCGATTCATCTTTATCCCCCCGCCGACGCGCTCCAGCGCTATGCCACGCTCACCGAGGTCGACCGCCGCCTCACGATGGCACGCCGGGAGCACAACGGCGACCTGACCATCTACCTTACCAGCCACCCGGCACCCGACGTGATCCGGGCGCTCATTCCGGGCGACGGGACGTACGTGATGGTCGTTGGGAAGTGAGGGTATTGAGTATTGCGTGTTGAGTGTTGAGTGTTGGGGTATCCCCCGCGCGACAGGTAACACGCAACACGCAACACGCAACACGCAACACGCAACAGACAACACGCAACACTCAACACGCATTCGGACTCGCAGTGACGACTGACTTCGACGCATTCCGTAAGGCCGCCAGCAAAGGCGGGATGGTGCCGGTGACCCGCGAGGTCCTCCTCGACGGGGACACCGCCGTCTCGGCGTACGCCAAGATCCATCACGGTCCCTGGGGGTTCCTCCTCGAGTCGCTCGAAGGGGGCGAACGGTGGGCCCGCTACAGCTTCCTCGCCACCGAACCGCGCGAGGTCTACCGCTATCGTGACCGGAATGCCGAGCGCTGGACCGCCCAGGGAGGATGGAAGCCGATCGCCCTCGACGTGGCGCCGCTCGACCACCTCGATCAGACCCTCAAGCGCTATCCGCCCGCCGAGGTCCCCGGGTTGCCACGGTTCACCGGAGGCGCGGTCGGATTCATCGGCTACGACGTGGTCCGTACCCTCGAAAAGCTCCCGAAGGGTGTGGCCGACGATAGGGCCCTTCCCGACGCGGTGGTGATGCTGGTCGACACGATCCTCGTGGTGGACAACCTCCACCACCGGGCGCAGGTCATCGCCACCGTCGCCGTCCCTGCCCAACACGACGACGCGCAGTTGCGTGAGCTCTTCGACCAGGCCCAGATCCGGATCAACGAGTGGACCGGGCGTCTCGCCAAGCCGAGCACGCTGGTCCCGCTCGACCTGGCGGCGCCCGGCGCCCCGGCGCTCCCGTTGTCGCCCTTCACCCCCGAGGCGTACCGGGCGGGGGTCGCGAAGATCAAGGAGTACATCGCCGCCGGCGACATCTTCCAGGCGGTCTTGTCACGACGGCTGGAGGTGCCGGCCCCCGACCCCTTCCTGGCGTATCGCTATCTCCGGGCGCTCACCCCCGCACCGTACCTCTTCTATCTCCACCTCGACGACGTGCACCTAGTGGGGAGCTCCCCCGAGGCGCTGGTGCGGGTCGAGGAGGGTGAGGTCCTGGTCCGCCCGATCGCCGGCACGCGGGCCCGCGGGGCCACCCCGGAGGAGGACGCGACCCTCGCCACCGAGCTCATGGCCGATCCCAAGGAGCGCGCCGAGCACATGATGCTCCTCGACCTCGGCCGGAACGACGTGGGCCGGGTGGCGAAGTACGGGACGGTCCGGGTCACCCAGCAGATGGTACTCGAGCGCTACAGCCACGTCATGCACCTCGTGAGCGAGGTGCGGGGGGCGCTCCGCGACGACCTGGACGCGCTGGGCGCCCTGGCCGCCGCCTTCCCGGCCGGGACCGTGTCCGGGGCTCCCAAGGTCCGGGCGATGGAGATCATCGATGAACTGGAGCCGTCGCGCCGGGGACCGTACGCCGGGGCGGTCGGCTACTTCAGCTGGGGGGCGCGAAACCTCGACACCGCGATCGCCATCCGGACCGCGGTGATCAAGGGAGGCCGGGCCTGGGTGCAGGCGGGCGCCGGCATCGTGGCCGATTCGGACCCCCAGAAGGAGCTCGAGGAGACCGCGGCCAAGGCCCGCGGCGTCCTCGCCGCCCTCGCCCACGCGGCGCGCAAACGCAGTTAGCGCCGCATCCCTGCGTCCGGTATATTTCGCGACTCCATGACTGCCTTCCGCCTCGTCGCCGTCTCCGGCGAACACACGTTCGACTGCCCCCCCGGGCGGGTCTTCGTGCTCGGCCGCGCCACCGGCACTGACTTCCCGGTGCAGGATCCCACCATCTCGCGCCGTCACGCCGAGCTGGAGGGGACGCCGAACGGTATCCGGGTGAAGGACCTGGGGAGCTCCAACGGGACCTTCCTCGGGGGGGCGAAGCTGGAGGAAAAGGTCGCCTCGGCGGGAGAGACGGTCACCTTCGGCAAGGTGGCCTTCAATGTGCAGACAGTACAGGCCGCCCCGGAATCGAAGCCCTCGATGCCCTCCCCCGTGCCTGGCGGGACCATCGTCCGGTCGGTCGGGGGGCTGAGCGGCGGGGCGCCCGCGCTCGCCGTGGGCGACTCCCCGTCCAAGGTCGGTCTGCTTCGGGTCCAGGGGACCACTTCCGGGGAACGGCAGGCGAAGAAGCTCTCCCTCCTCCTCGACATCGCGCAGAAGCTCTCGGGGGCCCTTGATCTCGACAAGCTCCTCACCAACGTCGCCGACATGACGTTCGAGGTGCTCGCGGTCGACCGGGTCTCGATCCTCCTCAAGGACAAGGAGACCGGCGAGCTGCGCCCCAAGGTGGCCCGGAGCCGGCTGGGCGACGCGTCGCACCACGCGGTGCCCCGTTCCATCGCCAACAAGGCGGTCGAAGAGAGGGTCGCGATCCTGACCGATAACGCCGTGGCCGACGCCCGGTTCAAGGGACAGTCGATCGTGCTGCAGAGCGTTCGGAGCGCGATGTGCTCGCCGCTGATGAATTCGAAGGATGAGGCGGTGGGGCTGCTGTACGTCGACAACATGACCGCCACCAACAGCTTCAGCGACGAGGACCTCCAGTTCCTCGTGGCCTTCAGCAACCTGGCGTCGGTGGGGCTCCGCAACGTCCAGTACGCCGAGCAGATCCAGCGCGAGGCGATGGTGCGGAGCAACTTCGAGCGCTACTTCGCGCCCAACGTCGCGGCCGAGATCGCGACCCGCGCCGACGCGGTGGGCGTGGGCGGCGAGAAGCGGCCGGTGACGGTGATGTTCACCGACATCCGCGGCTTCACCTCGATGTCGGAGAAGATGACCCCGGACGAGATCGCGTCGCTGATGTCGGAGTACTTCGAGGAGATGGTGGACATCATCTTCGAGTTCGGCGGCACGCTCGACAAGTTCATCGGCGACGCGATCATGGCCCTCTGGGGTGCGCCCATCGCCCACCCCGACGACGCCGACAAGGCGGTCCAGGCGGCGATCGCGATGCAGGTGGCGGTGGCCGAGCTCAACGAGCATTGGAAGAAGGAGAACCGGCCCACGATCAGCGTCGGCATCGGGATCAACCACGGTGACGTCTTCGCGGGGAACATCGGCTCGCACCGCCGGCTCGAGTACACCGTGCTCGGCGACGCCGTGAACACCGCCAGCCGACTCTGCTCCAAGGCCGGCGGCGGCGAGATCCTCATCTCCCCGACCCTGTTCGATCAGCTCGCCAACAAGCCGCAGGTCGACCAACTCGAACCGATGCCGATGAAGGGGAAAGCGAAGCCGGTGCCGGTCTTCCGCGTCAAAGGGTAGCAGCGAGGTAGGAGGGGAAGAAGGTAGGAGGGTAGGAAGCGGTCCCGGATCCGGGGCACTTCCTACCCTTTCGGCTTCCTACCTTCCTCCCCTCCTACCTTCCTACCCCTTGAACTGGTACCCCCACCCCGCCTGCTCCAGCAGCTCCAGCACCAACCGCACCGGCAACCCCATCACCCCGAAAAAGTCCCCCTCCACCTTCTCCACCAGCGCCGCGCCATACCCCTGGATCCCGTACGCCCCCGCCTTGTCCATCGGCTCCCCGGTCGCGACGTAGGCACGGAGATACGCTTCGTCGGCGGCGCGGAAGGTGACCTTCGTGATGTCGGTGCGGACCTCCTCCTTGCCGCCGTGCGCCAGGGCCACCGAGCTGATCACCTCGTGGCTCCGGCCCTGGAGGAGGAGGAGCATCCGCACCGCGTCGTCCGCATCGGCCGGCTTTTCCAGCAGGTGCTCATCCATCACGACGATGGTATCGGCGCCGAGGACGAACTCGCCGGGGACGGCGCGGGACTTCTCGCGGGCGAGCCGCTTGGAATAGGCGAGCGGCGACTCCCGCGGGAGCGGTGCCTCGGGGATGTGGGAGGGCACCACCCGGATCGGGAGGCCGAGCATCTCGAGCAGCTGCTTCCGGCGGGGGGAGGCGGAGGCGAGGGTGAGGATGCGGGACATGAGCGCCTAGCGCCTAGCGCCTAGCGAGAAGGCCGGAGAGATCGGGACAGCACGGGAGGAACTGCCGAG
>JANLXK010000566.1:0-11957 GCA_031365045.1 Gemmatimonadota bacterium
GACTGCCAGCGCCACCAGCCGCCACGAGCGCACGACCGCCGCCGGCGCCTCGCGCAGGAGGATGGGGCCGAGGCGCGACCAGGGCCGCTCATTCCGGCGGTAGAGCGCGTTGTGGCCGGCAGCGGCCAGGCGCTCGACCCGGGCAAGGAGCGCGGCGGGTGCCCGGTAGGTCCGGAGGCGCGCGAGGTCGGCCGCCACCTCGCGATAGCGTGCGGCGAAATCGGGGAGCTGGTCGGCCGAGAAGGAGTCGAGGCCGCGGCGGGCGGCGAGGTCGGCCAGCGTGGCAAAGCGTTGCCACCGTTCCTCCTGCCGGGCCGCGAGGCGGAGCGCCGCCATCTCGCTGACCGTGCCGCCACGCCCGCCCGCCCGCCGCTCCTGCTCCTCCACGTGCAGCCGCTTGAGGAACTCGAGGGAGTCCGTGGGCCGATCGGGGAATCGTGGTGCAAAGCGGCCGGCGAGCCCCGCGGCCAGCCGCATCGCAGACTCGAACTCGAGCCCTTCGGTGCGCGCGACGAACTCGCCGAGCACTTCGTACTCGTCCGGGGTGAGACGGGCCGTGAGCGACGGGGTCGCGAGGGCGGCGGCCCGTGGCACCACCACCGACGGCTCGCGCCGGGCCACCGGTTCCGGGGCATCGCGCACGACGAGCGTGCCCGCGACCATGTCGCCGAGCCGCTTCGCCTGGGGGTGGAAGAAGATCGCGACCATCCCGGCGATGTAGGGCGGCGGAAGGAAGAAGTCGGCGACCCGGACGACATTGCGGAGGGCCGCCGCCTCGAACCCCACCGGGCGCCCGTCATTGAGCACGACCCGGACCCCCAACCAGCGCTTGCCGGGGGTGTGTCCCTGCCACCACGCCTCGAAGCCGGTGAAGTAGCCCCAGATCAGGAGGAACCCCCCCAGCACCTGCAGCAGGTCTCCGCCGGGGAGGATGTCGCTGAGGGTGCCGAGTCCGAGGATCAGGAAGAAGAGGATGGCGTGGTCCACCACGGCCGCCATCGCGCGCGAACCGAGCCCCGCGACCTCGTAGCGGAGGGTCACGTGTTCGGGGGTCTCCACCTCATGGCGGGGACGGAGGTCGACGGGAGAATGGCCGGCGGTCATCGCCCCAAATCAGTCCTGCCATCGCCCCGGCGCAACCCCCTTGCGAGCCCCTCTCCGACCTGCGAACGTCCTCCGTCCGGGTCCCATTCGTGGCCCGACCCCCGCCCCTCGCCTCGCCACCGGAGTGTCCGCATGGCCGAATTCGCCCTGCGCCCCCTGTCATTGGGGGAATTGCTCGACCGCGCGTTCACGATCTACCGTCGTCGCTTCGGTGCGATCATCGTGATCCTGGTCGCCTGCCTGATCATCCCTTCCCTGATGCTCCTGAACAACATCAAGGCCTTCGCCGACATGGCGCAACTGGCGCAGCCGGGCGGGTCGCCTCAGGAACAGACCAGGTTGATGTTCACAATGTTCGGGAAGATCGCGTGGCTGGTGGTCGTCTTCTCGGTGGGCCTCCTCATCGCCCGCACGGCCCTCGGCTGGATCGCGCACAAGGCGTTGCTGGGCGAGGAGACGGACACGATGACCGCTCTGACGCACGGGTTCAAGCTCTTCTTCCCGATGCTGGGGCTGCTGCTCGTCGAGGCCGCGATCATCATCCTCGCGGAGATCGTGCTCTACATCCCGATGGCCCTCTTCGGGATCGGCGCGGTCGCCGCGGCAGGCGGCAGCCCTGGTGCGGCGGTGGGCGTGGGGATGGTGATCTGGATGGTCGCCTACTTCGCCGCCATCCTGTACGTCGTGGCCGCGCTCTTCGTGACCACCTCCTCGCTGGTGGCCGAGGCCGATACCGGCGTCTTCAAGGCCGTCGAACGCTCCTGGAACCTGACCAAGGGGCGGCGCGGCCCCATCATCGGCACGATGCTCCTGGTCTACATCATGCTCTGGATCGTGATGGTCGGGGTCTCGATCGCGGTGGGGGTCGGTGTGGGGATGGCGGGCAAGGGTGCGGAGTCCACCGGCGGGATGATGCTCGCGCTGTTCGGCGGGGTGATCCTCTTCAGCCTCGCGGTGAGCGGCTACTACTTCGTGCTCCAGATGGTGACCTACTACGATCTCCGCGTGCGCAAGGAAGGGCTCGACCTCGAGCTGGCGTCCGCGGCGATGCCCCCGGCCTGATCATCCCTGGCGTACCCGCGGATTCGCTCCGGCGGGCGCTGGATTCGGTCTTCACGGACCCGGCGTTCGCCTGGCACCAGGCACCGGCGCTCGACGCGGTGCCCGGGTGGTTCAGCGCGCTCCTCCGATTCCTGCGCAGTGTCGCCGAATGGTTCTCGGCCCCGATGGATCGTCTCGAGGGCACGGGAGTGCCGTTCCGGCTCCTGCTCGGCATCATCGCGGCCGCGATCCTGATCCACGCGGCGATCCGGCTCACCCGGAACGCGGCCGCGGCGGTCGGGGAGGGCGGGGTGGCGGCCGGCGGGGGCGGGCCCCTGCGGGACGAGGCGTGGTTCTGGCGGCGCGCGGACCAGCTCGTGGCGCGCGGCGCGTACGGTGCCGCGATGCTCGCCGGGTTCCACGCCGCGATGCTCTCGCTCGATCGGCGCGGGCTTCTCGCCTATCGGGCCAGCGCCACGCCGCGCGAGCTCCTGGCGCGCGCCCGGCTCGACCCCGCGCGACGGGACCGCCTCACCCTGCTGCTGGGCGGACTCTATCGCACCGCGTTCGCCGCGGAGCCGATCTCCGCCGGCGAGTATCAGGTCTGGCTGCAGGATCTGCACGAGGCGGCCGATGCGCCCACGGCGTGAGCTCGCGATCGGGCTCGCGGCGTTCGTGGGTCTCGGGGCGCTGTTCCTGGCCGAAGCGCTCACGGTCCGCATCGGCACGCTCGATCCCCGCCTGAGCACCTTCCGCGCCGAACCCAACGGCGCGCGCGCCTGGGCGGACGGCCTCGAACAGCTCGGCCATCACGTCGTTCGCTGGCGCCGTCCGTTCTCCACGCTCCCGGCACCCGCTGCGGGCGGCTCCCTGCTGGCCATCCTGGCCCCCGACGCGTGGCTCGACTTCGAGGATCAAAGGGCACTCAATCGGTGGGCCAAGAAGGGAGGCGACCTCCTCCTGGTGGGCCAAGGGAGCCGCCTCGCGATGGCGTGCGCCGGGTTCCGATGGGACACGCTCGGCGTCGCGGGAGTGCCCGGGTCCGCCACCGTGGAGGAGACACTGGTGCGGATCCCGTCGGTGCACGCGCGGCTGGTGCCGATCCACGATTCGATCCTCGCGGACTCCTCCCGCCGCGGTGACCTCGGTCTCCTCACCTGCGCGCGCGGCCTGCGCGGCAAAGTAGACACGCTCCTCCGCGCCCCGTCGGGGGCCCCGCTTGCGGTCCGTCTCTACCGGCCCGAAGGTGGGATCGTGACGCTCGTCGCCGATGCCGAGCTCTTCACCAACCGGGCCCTCCGTGAGACCCAGGCCGGTGAGTTCGCGCTCTCGCTCGTCCCGCCGGGGACCTCCGAGGTGGTGGTGGATGAATACCATCACGACTATGGCGCGCATGGTTCGCTCACCGGCGCGATCCTGAGCTGGAGCGGGCGCACCCCCCTCGGATGGGTCCTGTGGCAGGCCGCGCTGGTGGGGGTGCTCGCGTTGCTGGCAAGCATGGTGCGCACCGGTCCGATCCGCGCGCTGCCGACCCCGAGCCGCCGTTCGGCGCTCGAGCACGTCGGCGCCCTCGCGCGGACCCTCGCCGCGAGCAAGGGACACGACGTCGCGGTGCTCGCTCTCGTGCGCGGACTCCGGCGTCGGCTCTCCGCCGACGGGAAGCCGGCGCGCGACGATCCCCGCGCGTGGCTTGCGGGTCTGCTCCCGCGTGTCCGGAGCGGTGCCCCGCGGCGAGCCGTCGCGCACCTGATGGAACTCACTCGGCCGGGGCAGGGCACCAGCGAGGTGCTCGCCGCGGCCAACGCTGTGGAGGAGATATGGCAGGAACTTCGACCCTGACCCCCGACGAGGTCGCCCGCGCGCAGGCGCTCCTGCGTCGACTCCTCGACCAGCTCGGCCGCGTGGTCCTCGGTCAGGAGGCCGCGGTGCGCGAGCTGCTGATCGCCCTCACTGCCCGCGGCCACGTGCTGCTCGAGGGGGTACCAGGGACGGCCAAGACCCTCCTCGTCCGCGTGCTCGGTGAGTGCGCCGGCCTCGACTTCCGCCGGATCCAGTTCACGCCCGACCTGATGCCGAGCGACATCACGGGGGTGAGCCTGCTGGAGGGCGCGGGCACGTTCCGCTTCCGCCCCGGCCCGCTCTTCACCGACCTCTGCCTGGCCGACGAGGTGAACCGCGCCCCTGCCAAGACCCAGGCCGCACTGCTCGAAGCGATGCAGGAGCGGAGCGTCACCGTGGATGGAGAGACCCATCCGCTGCCGGCCCCGTTCACCGTCTTCGCCACCCAGAATCCGGTCGAGTTCGAAGGGACCTATCCGCTGCCGGAGGCGGAGCTCGACCGCTTCCTGGTGAAGGTGATCATCGATTATCCCGATGCGGCCACCGAACAGGGGATCCTGGCCCGGGTGCTCGGCGGATTCGAAAGCGATGATCCCCGGACGTTCGGTGTGGAGCGGTGTCTCGACCGTGCCGGGCTCGCCGACCTGCAGCGGGTGAGCCGCGGGATCACGGCCACGCCCGCGGTGCAGGCGTACGTCGCCGGGATCGTGCGGGCGACCCGCGCGGCGGCCGGGATCACGATGGGCGCGAGTCCGCGGGCCACCGTGGCGTTGCTCAAGGCGAGCCAGGCCGCCGCCCTGTTCGATGGGCGTTCGTATGTCACGCCGGACGATGTAAAGGCCGCAGCCCCGGCGGTGCTGCGGCACCGCATCATCGTGGCTCCGGAGCTCGAGCTCGAAGGCGTGACGGCGGACAAGGCCCTCGAGACCGTGCTCGAGGGGGTCGAGGCGCCGCGGTGATCCCGCTCCCCACGCGCCGGTGGCTGTTCGGCGCGCTGCTGCTCGCCCCGGCCTGGGCGCTCGCGGCGATCCACCCAGACGGGGTGTTCATCGCGGCGGCGCTCGATCTCTGCTGGGTCGTGGTGTTCCTGGTGGACGCACTCCTCGCCCCGGACGTCGCCGCACTCGGCATCGAACGTGAACCACCGCCGGCCTTCAGCGTCGGGCGTCCTCTCCCGATCCGCTATCGCTGGACCAACCGGTCGGTGCGCCGAGCGCGCCTCTCAATCCGCGAATCATTCCCTGCACCCCTCTTTACCGGTCCTACCCCCGTCCGCCAGCTGGAGATCCCGGCCGGCGGGTCGGTGACGGAATGGGTCACGCTCACGCCGCTCCGGCGCGGGGAGGGGAGCGGCGGCACTTTCTGGATCAAGGCGCGCGGTCCGTTGGGGCTCGCCGACGCCCGCTCGCGCCGTGTCCTCCCGTGGACCGCGCTGGTCTTCCCCGACCTCACCGAGGGGGCACTCCGCGCGCTTCCGACGCGGATCCAGCGCCGCCGCGAAGCGGGACTCCGCAACGTGCGGCATCTCGGCGAGGGCCGGGTGTTCGAGACGCTCAAGGAGTGGGTGCCGGGGGACGACACGCGGAGCATCGACTGGAAGGCCACCGCGCGGCGCGGCAAGGTGATGGCGCGGCGCTACGAGGACGAGCGGCGGCAACAGGTGCTCATCCTGATCGACGCCGGCCGGATGCTCACCGCCGAGATCGACGGCCGCGCCCGGCTGGAGAGCGCGGTGGACGCGGCACTCCTCCTCGCCTACAGCGCGGTCGAGCACGACGACGACGTCGGCCTCCTCGTCTTTGCCGACACCATTCAGGCCTACCTGCCGCCGAGGCGGGGGCGCCGCGCGTTGAAGGCATTCGTCGAGGCGCTCGCGCGGACGGAAGGGAAGCTGGTGGAGCCGGACTATCCCGGTGCCTTCGCCTTCCTCGCGGCGCACAACCGGAAACGGGCGCTCACCGTGCTTTTCACCGACGTGATCGACCGGACCGCGAGCGACGCGATGCTGGCGCAGGTCGCGACGCTCCGTCCGCGCCACCTTCCCCTGGCGGTGACGCTCCGCGACCCCGCGATGGAGCGGACCGCGATCGCCCATGCGGTCACCGCCGGCGACGCCTTCCAGCGCGCGGCCGCGGAAGAGCTCCTGGGCGCGCGGGCGGAGGCCCTGGCCCAGATGCGGGGTCGGGGCGTGTTGACCCTCGACGTGCAGCCGGCCCAGGCGGCGAAGTCGGTGGTGGAGCAGTACGAGCGGTTGAAGCGGAGGGGGCTGCTCTAAGAGGTAGGAAGGGAAGAAGGTAGGAAGGTAGGAAGCGACCTTCCGGGGGATTCGCTTCCTCCCTTCCTACCCTCCTACCTGCTTCCCCTGAGCCTGGAGGTACCGGAGCAGATCCCGCGTGGTCTCGAACACGGTCACGGTGGGATCCACCAGCGCCCGCTCTCGCCCCTCCCACTTCAGGTCGAGGTGGGGGCGGCGGCCTTTGCGCTGCAACGCCGCCGGCGGCGCCCCCACCCGGATCCGGAGCGCCTCGAGCTCGGCGATATCGTCGGTGGTGCTCACCACGTGCGACCAGCCGCGGGCGAGGAGATTCTCCCGGTCCATCAGGAGCATGCGATCCGAGTGTTGGGTGTTGCGTGTTGCGTGGTGGGGCCGGGTCGGTCCAACACCCAAGTCACCCAACACCCAACACTCAACACAAGTTCACCTTGCGTGCTTGTGGAAGAGCTCCACCAGCTCGTCGTACATCGCCTCGGCCTCCGCCTCGCCCTGTTTGAAGGCGTGGGTGGCGCAGTGCTTGAGGTGGTTGCGCATCAGTTCGCGCGACACGGACCGCAGCGCCTCCTGCACCGAGGAGATCTGGACCAGGATGTCGGCGCAGTAGCGGTCCTCCTCGACCATCTTCTGCAGCCCGCGCACCTGCCCCTCGATCCGCTTGAGGCGGTTGCCGTTCCGTTCCTTGAGGTCGGCATCGACCGCGATCGCCTTCCGGCCCTCGTGGGTCGCGCCGCAACCGCAAGTCGCCAGTGCATTCATCATTGTTCGAGCCCTCTCCTGGAGGGATGGATCAGATCAGGTGACAGTTTCGGCAACTGCCGCAAGCACGGAGGAACAAGAGGGCACAACGAAGTCACGGAGAACTGCAACTGCGTTGTGGGTGCAGCGATGAACTCCCCTTGAGACCACATCGCTCGCTTTTCTCCGTGACCTCGCAGTTCAACTCCTCTTCCTCCGTGCCTGCGGCGGTTGACAGACCATTCCGTTGTTGTGATGCCCGCTATTGGGGCCGGAACCCTCGCAAACGCAGACTGTTCGTCACGACGCTCACCGAGCTGAACGCCATCGCTGCGCTCGCCAGCACCGGGCTCAGCATCAGCCCGAACGCCGGATAGAGCGCGCCCGCCGCTACCGGGATCCCGATCACGTTGTAGGCGAAGGCCCAGAAGAGGTTCTGCTTCATCGTGGCCATCGTCCGGCGCGACAGGGCGATGGCGTCGGCCACCCCGCCCAGGTCACCCCGCATCAAGGTGATGTCCGCCGCCTCGACCGCCACGTCAGCGCCGGAGCCGATGGCGATCCCCACGTCGGCCTGTGCCAGGGCAGGAGCGTCGTTGACGCCGTCCCCCACCATCGCCACGACCTTTCCCTCGGCCTGCAGCCGCTTGATCTCCGCGACCTTCCCCTCCGGGAGGAGGCCGGCCACGACCTGATCGATCCCCGCGGCAGTCGCTACCGCGAGCGCCGTGGGGCGCTGGTCACCGGTGAGCATCACCACCTCGAGCCCGAGGGAGCGCAGTTGGCGGACCGCGGCCACGGAAGTGGACTTGATCGGGTCGGCCACCGCGAAGAGCCCGTCGAGCGCGCCATCGATCCCGACGAACATCGTGGTCTTCGCCTGGGCGGCGAGCGCCTCCGCCTGGGATCCAAGCGGAGCGGCGTCGATGGCCCAGTCGACCAGCAGTGCGACGTTGCCGATGAGCAACGCCCGTCCTTCCACGACCCCGGTGATCCCCTTGCCCGGCACCGCCTGCACGCTCTCTGCGGCCGCGGCGCTGAGCTTCCGTTCTTCGGCGTGGCGCACCACCGCTTCGGCCAGCGGATGCTCCGAGGCCCGCTCCAGCGACGCGACCAGCCGGAGCAGCTCGTTCGCTGGCAGGCCGGACCCGGGGGCCACGACGAGGTCGGTCACCGTCGGCCGCCCTTCGGTGACGGTACCGGTCTTGTCGAGCACCACCGTCGTGACGTCACCCGCGCGCTGGAGCGCTTCGCCCCCCTTGATGAGCGCCCCGAAGGAGGCGGCGCGCCCGGTCGCGACCATCACCGCTGTCGGCACCGCGAGACCCATCGCGCAGGGACAGGCGATGATCAGCACCGCCACCGCGGCGGCGAAGGCGCGCACCCCCTGGCCCTGGTCGGCCGCGAGGAACCAGACCACGAAGGTGACGACGGCGATCATCAGGACCGTGGGCACGAAGATCGCGCTGATCCGGTCGGCCAGCCCCTGGATCGGCGCGCGTGAGCCCTGCGCGTCCCGCATCATCCCCACGATCCGCGAAAGCACGCTGTCGGCGCCGAGGGTGGTCGCCTTGAACCGGAATGAGCCGGTCCGGTTCACCGTTCCGCCGATGACCCGCGCTCCCACGGTCTTTTCGACCGGAAGGGACTCTCCCGTCAGCATCGATTCGTCCACCGCGGAGGCGCCACTCACCACTTCGCCGTCGACGGGGAGCCGTTCGCCCGGACGCACGAGGATGATGTCTCCCGCGACGACCTGCTCGATGGGGAGATCCAGCTCGCGTCCGTCGCGCTCCACCCGCGCCAGCTTCGGCTGCAGGTCGGCCAGCGCGCGGAGCGCCGCCGAGGTCTGGCGCTTGGCACGGGCCTCGAAGGCATTCCCGGTGAGGATCAGGGCGATGATGATGATCACCGCCTCGTAGTAGACATCGGGGGCCACGCCGCGCGCGCGGAAGAACTCCGGCGCCACCGTCGCGATCACCGAATAGATGAACGCCGCACCGGTGCCGACCGCGATGAGCGTATTCATGTCGGCGGTGTGGTGGAGGAAGCTCTTCCACGCCCGCACATAGAAATGCCGGCCCGCCCAGGCCATCACGCCGGCGGTGAGCAGGAGCAGCACCCACCCCAGACCGGCGTGCATCAAGGGCATCGAGGCGAGCATCGCCACCGCGCCGATCGCCCCGCTCACGAGCGCCTTGGTCCGGAGGTTGTGGTATTCCTCCGTCTGGGCCCGGTCCTGCGCCGCCTGCTCCTCGAACGCGGTGCGGCCGGGGGTCGGAAGTTCGGCCTCGTAGCCGGTATCCCGCACCACCGCCACGAGCGATTCCGGGCTGGTGACGGCGGGGTCGTAGTGCACCGCCGCCCGCGCCGTCATCAGGTCGACCGTCGCGTCGCGCACCCCGGGGGTCTGCTGGAGCGCGCGCTGGACCGATGCCTGACAGGACGCGCAGGTCATCCCGCCGATGGGGAGCGTGATCTTCTGTTCGGTCGCGGTGCTCATCTATGCCACCACGACCACTCGGCCGTGCAGCATCCCCATCCCGCAGCTGAAGTCGAAAGTGCCCGGGGTCGTGGGGGTGAACTCGACCGCGGTCCGCTCGTTGGGCGGAAGGAACTTCTTCACCCCGAACGCGGGGATGACGATCTCCTCGGAGCAGGGGTTGGTCTCCCGCCGATCGAACAGGAGCCGCACGGTCTGGCCGGCGTGCACCTTGATCGTGGCCGGGTCATAGCCTCCCGACACCAGGACCGTGATCTCCTGGATGCCGCCGCGCACCGCGGCCACGGTCGCCTTCCGTCCCGCCAGGAAGAACCACCAGTAGATCGCGGTGATGAGCGCGGCACCGCCCAGGACGACTACGGTGTTCATTGCGCCACGACCTGCGCCCGGTACCCCGCCTTCGTCACGACCTCGGCGATCGCCTCGGCGCTGTGCTGGGCGGGGTCGTATTCCAGCGTCGCCTGGCCGATCTGCACGCTGGTGTGTTGGAGCCCGGCGACCGTGCCGAGCGCCTTCTGGACGCGGTTCAGGCAATGGCCGCAGGACATGCCGTCGATGGTCAACTTGAGGGTGCTCATGATCTCTCCTTGAATGGACCTGCCACGGACAATAATACCCCCTCCCCCTATGTCAAGGTGGATGGATCCCGACCGCGGATGGCCGCTGCAACGTGCGGCGGGCGCACGCAGCCGCAGCGAGTTGCCATGCGAAAGGACAGCTCTGCGCGGCGCCGCCGGCTACATCGCCTTCGGAGGGCGCGGCGGCGCGTACGTTCGCCGGATGAACGGCTTCTCCACGGCAAAGTAGAACAGGAACACACAACACTGATTGATCAATGCGATGGCGAGACCGGTCGGCGAATGGAACAACAGGGCCAATGCGTACGCCTGCAGCTGGCCGATCCCGTACATCGGATTGCTGAGGTACCTGTAGGGTCCCGTCTCCACAAAGCCAGAGACCTGCCTCCCCAGGAACATGTCCTTCCAATAGTAGATGTCCACTGACACCACGATCGCCGCCCAGAGTTTTGTCACGGACCCGACCATGAACAGGACCGCGGCGAGTGCGACCACGACCGCTCCTGGGATGAACGCCCAGCGGGGGCCGGCGGCGGCCGTCGCGACGTACCCGATGGCCGCGGCATTGTGAAAGAAGAGCAGCCCCAGGGTCGCTTCGAATACCAGGTAGCCCTTCTCCTCGCCCCATCGCCGGATGAACCAGCGCCGGAGGCCGTTCTGCGGCAAAACGATGGAGATGAAGCCGACATAGAAGAGGATGCTCCCCAGGGCGTAGCGGAGCGCCAACTGCTCGTTGCCCGCCTGGGCGTGCGACAGGTAGTAGAAGAACGCCACCGAGCCCGACATGACCACCGTGCGGGCCAGGGTGGCGTGCGCGGGGACGAACCCTGAAATGCCAAGGAGGGTGGAAAGGAGGCGACGAGCTGTCAGCTTGGAGGGCACCACGTTCAACTGGCCGAACGACGGCTGGCGGAGGCATGTTGGCGCATACTGGATTCTAGCTAGTGGATTCAGTATCCCGGCGCCTTGACAGAACAATAAATCTTGATATAATACTCCCATGGCCACCGCCGCTCCCTCCGACCTGCTCCGTTCCGCGCGGGTGTTCCATGCCCTCTCGGACGAGACCCGCCTCGCCATCGTCGAGCGCCTGCGGGGCGGGGAACGGTGCGTCTGCGATCTCCAGGACCTGCTCGACGCGGCCCAGTCCCGGCTCTCCTTCCATCTCAAGACGCTCAAGGAGGCCGGACTCGTCACCGATCGGAAGCAGGGCCGGTGGTCCTATTACACCCTCGTCCCGGGCGCGCTCGAGCAGGCGGTCGGGGCGCTGGTCGAGGTGAAAGAGAGCGCCGAACGGCAGGGCCCCGCCGGCGAGTGTTGCTGACCTTTTTATTTGTTGGATTAATCAACATTTCTTGATGAACTGAGGATCGACCCATGGATGCGAACCAGCTGAAGGAGACCGTCCGCGAGAAGTACGGCCTGGCCGCGCTCCGCGCCACCGAAGGAGCGAAGAGCTCCTGTTGTGGTGGCAGCGCCTCGTGCGGCTCCGACGACCCCATCACCTCCAACCTTTACGCCGCCGGCCAGACGGCGCTCCTCCCCGAAGCGGCGGTGCTCGCTTCACTCGGCTGCGGCAACCCGACCGCCCTCACCGAACTGAACGAAGGTGAAGTGGTGCTCGATCTCGGCTCCGGCGGCGGGATCGACGTGCTGCTCTCCGCCCACCGGGTCGGCCCGACCGGAAAGGCGTACGGCCTCGACATGACGGACGAGATGCTCGCCCTCGCGCGCTCCAACGCGCTCAAGGCCGGCGCCACCAACGTCGAGTTCCTGAAGGGGGACATCGAGGCGATCCCGCTCCCCGACAACTCGGTGGACGAGATCATCTCCAACTGCGTCATCAACCTCGCGGCCGACAAGTCCAAGGTATTGGCCGAGG
>JANLXK010000168.1:0-2717 GCA_031365045.1 Gemmatimonadota bacterium
CGCCGTCCCCGGACACCGGCTCACCCCGGTCCGGAGCGACGGCCAGTTCGTCTACCCGCTCCGCTGGCGGCTCACCGCGGTCGATTCCACCGGCGAGGTCCATCGGGCCGAGGGTGACCTGATGCCGGCCAGCGCCGACTCCCTCACGGAAGGGGAGTTCCTCTCCGGCACCCTTTCACTTCCCATCCCGGCCGGCGCCTGGCAGGTCGGCGTCGCGATCTTCCAGCCCGACGAGCGCCGCGGCGGCACGATCGAGGCGCGCCGGGTCCGGCTCGACGCGGCTCCCGTCGCCCTCTCCGACCTCATCCTTGGCCGCGAGAATGACCCCGTGCGCTGGAACGGCATCGCGATGAACCCCCTCGGCACCTGGCGGCGCGGGACCACGATGACCGTCTTCGCCGAATTGCGGGGGCTGGAGGCGGGCACCGAGGCACGGGCCACCTACGAGATCCGGCGGCTCGATCGCGCCACCGGCCGCCCCGCGGTGCGGGTGGCCGCCAGCAGCACTGTCACCGGCCTCCGCTCCACCGTGGAGAGCCGGATCGACCTCGGGCGGCTCGACGTGGGGATCTATCGCCTGACCCTGACGGTCGAGGCCGCCGGTGGGGTCCACTTGGTGCGGCAAAAGGTGTTCGAGGTGACCCCCGCTGCCAAGGGAGGAAGGTAGGAAGGTAAGAAGGTAGGAAGTCTGCTCCGTCGAGGAGCGCGCTTCCTACCTTCTTACCTTCCTCCCTTCCTACCTTCCTACCCTCGGGCTCACCACCCCACCGGCTGCCCCCGGTTCTGCTGTTCCAGCCAGACCTGCAGCGGCTGGAAGTACTCGAGCATCGCGCCGGCGTCGAGGTCGTTCTCGCCCGAGAAGTCGTGCAGGATCTCCTGCCACGGCTTGCTCTGCCCGGCTTCGAGCATCCGCCCGAGGCGCTGACCCGCCTCCTTGCTGTTGAAGAAGGAACAGCGATAGAGCGGTCCGGTCTCCCCCGCCGCGCGGCACATCCCCCGGTAGAACTGGAACTGGTAGATCCGCGCCAGGAAGTAGCGCATGTACGGCACGTTGGTGGGGATGTGGTTCTTCGCGCCCGGATCGAAGTCGGCCTCGCTCCGCGGCAGCGGGGCCGAGACCCCCTGATACTGGTTGCGGAGCCGCCACCACGCCGCGTTGTACTGCGCCGGCAGGATGCTCCCGTCGAACACGCCGAAGCGCCACTTGTCGATCACCAGGCCGAAGGGCAGGAACGCCACCTTGTCCAGCGCCTGCCGCAGGAGCAGCAGGGTATCCATCCCCACCGACGGCGTCTCGGCCAACAGCCCGATCTGCTGCAGGTAGCGCGGCGTGATGCTGAGGGCGATGGCGTCGCCGATCGCCTCGTGGAACCCGTCGTTGGCGCCGTTCTGGAAGAGGAACGGCTGCCCCTGATAGGCACGCTGGTAGAAGTTGTGTCCCAGCTCGTGGTGGATCGTGACGAGATCCTCCGCGGTGGGCTGGATGCACATCTTGATGCGGACGTCGTTCTTCGAATCGATGTCCCACGCGCTCGCATGACAGACCACCTCGCGATCCCGCGGCTTGGTGAACTGCGACCGCTGCCAGAAGCTTCCCGGGAGCGAATCGAAGCCGAGGCTGAGGTAGAAGTTCTCCCCGGTGTGCACCATCCGGTTGGCATCGTACCCCCGGCTCGAGAGCAGCTGGGTCAGGTCGTAGGGCGCCCGCACCCCTGGCGGCATCACGATCCCCGCGATGTTCCCCCACTCCTGCGCCCACATGTTGCCGAGGAGGTGCGCCGGGATCATCCCGTTCGGCGGCACCACCCCGGCCCCGTACTGTTCCACCAGCTTCCGCCGGACGTAGGCATGCAGCTGGAGGTAGAGCGGCCGCATCTGCTGCCAGAGCCGCTCGAGCTCGGCGTCGAACTGCGCCGGCGTCATGTCGTACCCCGAGCGCCACATCGCGCCGGTGTTGGCGAATCCGAGCGACCGCGCCCCTTCATTCGACAGGCCCACGAACCGGGCATAGCGATCACGCATGGGGGCGCCGACCCGGTGCCACCCCTGCCAGGCGTCGAGCAGCTGGGCCGGGTCGCGGCTGGTGGCCAGAACGTTGGAGAGCTCCGAGATCTGGAGGCACTCCTCCCCGCCGCCGGCCTTGGGCCGGCAGTAGGTCCCCTTGCCGTAGTCGCCGGTCAGGCTGGCGCCGATCTGGGCCATCTCTTCGGCCTTGGCGGGGTCGGCCGGCGGCGGCGCCACGCTAGCGAGCCGGAGGAGCATGAACTTGCGGTGGAGCGGCGCAGGCATCCGCACCCGGTCGAACCGGCGCGCTTCGCCGGCCAGGCGCACCACCGCCATGTTGAAGTTCTTCCCGGCCTCGGCGGTCAGCGCCTCGGTATCATCGGTGATGTAGGTCTCGGCCACCCATTCGGCGCGCTGCGCCTTCACGCCGAGGTCGTAGAGTTCGGCCTCGGCGCGGGCGATGAAGCGCTGTGCCGCGGCGAGGGTCGGGGTGCGCCGCGCCTGCGCGGCAGCGCTCGAGGTGACGAGGAGTGCGGCGCCCAGGACGGCCGCCCAACGAAGAGAACGCATGGACCACGGCATCGGGGATTCCCGGAAGTGAGGTGAGGGGTAAACTTATCTCCGCCGGTGCCAGGAGTGTGAACGATGCGTGAAGGCTACCGTCCGGCGTTCCGACTGGCCGGCCGACTGGTCCGGCCTTGGAGTCGGTGCCT
>JANLXK010000020.1:0-2944 GCA_031365045.1 Gemmatimonadota bacterium
TTTCGGAGAGGGGGCTAGGGGGTGAGGTCACGGCGTGAGGTACACCACCGGCAGCTTCAGTCCTTCTTCCAGCAGATACCCCCACTCCCGCGTCCCCGAGATCGGGCTCGCGAAAGCGGGCGAGGTCCAGGCGGTGAGCCCGTGCCGGTGCGCGACCACCCGGAGCCGCGCCATGTGGAACGCGTCGCTCACCAACAGCACGTCGGTGAGTGCGCGGCTCCGCACCCAGTCGGCCACGGCGTCCATCGTCTCGTCGGTGTCCCGCCCCTTGGCGAGCACGACCACGGCGGAGTCGGGCGCGCCCTGACCGAGCAGATATCGCCGGCCGACCGTGGCTTCGCTCTCGCGGTCTCCCGAGCCGATCCCGCCGGTCACCACGATGAGCGGCGCCAGTCCCTCCCGCTGCAACTCCAGCGCGTGGTCGAGCCGAGCCCGGAGGACCGGCGAGGGCTTCCCGTTGTATTGCGCCGCGCCCAGCACCACGACCGCTCCCGCCGCTCGGCGCTGATCCTCGCGCGCGGCGCGCCAGACGATGGCGAGCGTGATCCCGTACGCCCCCCCGGCCACGCCGAGGAGGGTGAGCAGCACCACGCGCCGGCGGGGCCAGGCCACCGCTACTGCAACCGGAATGACTGGCCCTGCGTCGGCAACACGACCTCGGGCACCCCTTCAGACCGGAGCAGCTCGGCCATCGCCTCCCGCGCAGCGTTCTCGCCATGCACGATGAACGCCCGCTTGATCGGCCCGCCGAGCCCGCGCACCCACTTTCGCAACTCGGTCCGGTCGGCGTGGGCCGAGTACCCGCCGATGGTCACGATCTCGGCGCGGACGGGGAGCATGTCGCCGTGCACTTTCACCTCGGCGTCACCGCGCTGGATCTTGAAGCCGAGCGTGTGCTCCGCCTGGAACCCGACGAAGAGTACGACGTTCTTATGGTCGCCGAGCCCGTGCGCCAGGTGATGAAGGATCCGCCCCGCTTCGCACATTCCCGACGCCGCGATGATCACCGCCGGTCCGTTGAGCTGGTTCAGCTTCTTCGATTCCTCCACGTCCCGCGTGTACCGCACCAGCGGGAAGTCGAAGAGCTTCGAGGTCCGTCCAGCCAGCCGCTCCCGCCGGTCGAACACTTCCGGGTGCATCCGGAACACCTGGGTTGCGTCGATCGCGAGCGGGGAGTCGATGTAGATCGGGATCTCGGGGATCTGCTTGTGGCGCCAGAGCTCATGCAGCGCGTAGACAAGCTCCTGCGTGCGCCCCACCGCGAATGACGGGATCAGCACCTTCCCCCCGCGCTTCGCCACCCGTGCCACCACTTCACCCAGCCGGACCTCGGCGTCGGCCACGGACTCGTGGTCCCGGCCCGCGTAGGTCGACTCGATGATCAGCGTATCGACCGGGCCGCTGGGCGGCTCGGGGTCGCGGATGATGGGGAGCCCCCATCGGCCGATGTCGCCCGAGAAGACGAGGCGATGGCCCGCGCCTTCCTTGAATCGGAGGTCCACCGACGCGGAACCGAGGATGTGGCCGGCATCGGTGAATTCGAACGAGAGATTGCGGCGGAGGTGGAAGGGGCGGTGGTAGGGGAGCCCGAGCATCAGCTCCTGGGTCTGGGTCGCGTCATTGCCGGTGTAGAGCGGGGCGACCGCCTCTTTGCCGTGGCGCTTCAGGAACTCGGCGTCGCGCTCCTGGATCTCGGCCGAGTCGGCGAGCATCACCGCGCAGAGGTCGCGGGTGGCGGGCGTGGCGTAGATCGGACTGTGATAGCCCTCGCGCACGAGCATCGGCAGGCGCCCGCTGTGATCGATGTGCGCGTGCGAGAGGATCACGGCGCTGAGCGTCCGCGGATCGACCGTGAGCGACCGGTTCCGCTGGTCGGCCTCGGCGCGGTGGCCCTGGAACATCCCGGCGTCGAGCAGGAACTTGCCGCCGGCGCACTCGAGCAGGTGCATCGAGCCGGTGACCTGCCCATCCACGGCGCCGTGGAAAGTGAGGTGCATCTCGGTCATGTACGCTTCGCGTGGTCGTCGGTCATGGGTCGTGGGTCCTCAAGGGGAAGGATCGAGGGCTGTGCGTCGGGATGACTCACGACCCACGACTCGCGACCCATGACTCAGTTCGTCCCGAACAGTCGGTCGCCCGCGTCGCCCAGTCCGGGCAGGATGTAGCCTTTCGCGTCGAGCTGGCGGTCGAGGGCCGCGGCGTAGATCCGGACGTCGGGGTGGGCGGCGTGGAGCGCCTTCACGCCTTCGGGGGCGGCGACCAGACAGAGGAAGCGGAGGTCTTTCGCCCCCGCTTCCTTGAGCTTGGCGACCGCCGCGACCGCGGAACCGCCGGTAGCGAGCATCGGGTCGAGCACCAGGAAGCGGGCCGCGGGGCCGAAGGGGGGGAGCTTGAAGTAGTACTGATGCGGGACGAGCGTGTCATGATCGCGGTAGAGCCCGACGTGACCGACGCGTGCGGTCGGCAGCAACCGGGTGATCCCGTCCACGAAGCCGAGTCCGGCGCGGAGGATCGGGACGAGCACGAGGTTCTTGCCGTCGACCTGGCGACCGGTGGTCTTCTCCAGCGGGGTCTGGACCGCCACCTCCGCCGACGGGAGATCCCGCGTCGCCTCGTAGGCGAGGAGCATCCCGATCTCGGCGACCAGTTCCTTGAAGTCGCGCGTGTTGGTCCCCTGGTCGCGGAGGAGGGCAACTTTGTGCTGGACCAACGGATGATCGAGGACGACGAGCTGAGGGGTGGGGGGAGGCATATCTAATAGTAGGCGGGTAGGCGGTTAGGCGGCTAGGCGGGTGGATAGGCAGACAGGTGGACCGGCAGACGGGGGTGAACGGGCTCTCAGAGCGGTTCTAACTCGTTGTCTGCCAGTCTGTTGTGGAATAGGTGGTAGTAGATCGACCGCCCTACCGCGGTACCGCCTTACCGCCTATTATTCCCGCCCTTC
>JANLXK010000037.1:0-1201 GCA_031365045.1 Gemmatimonadota bacterium
ATCCTCCCGTGGGAGACCGCGGCGGACTGTATCGAGCAGGTGCTCGCCGATACGCCCCCCGGCATCCAGGTGGGCGGGCACGTTCTGCTCTGGCCCGCGAAAGGGACGACCTCGCGCTCGAAAAACTTCATGGTCCCCGCGGGAGAAAACCTCGTCGGCTTCGGACTCCTGCCGGCGGTCCCGCAGAAATTCTGGGGCGAGATGAGCGAAAGGCTCGAAAACGTCAGCCGGATGATGCTGATGTTCGGCGCCAAGCGTTACCTGTCGGGCTGGGTGAATTTCACGCCCGACGAATGGAAAGAGCATTTCGGCGAGCGCTGGGACGAGCTGTGCGCGCTCAAGCGCCGCTACGACCCCGACACGATCTTGAACCCGGGGTTCCTCCCGTTCGAGGCCAAGCCGTGACGCTGGTTTTCGGCACCGCCGCCTGGGCCGCCGCGCTGGTCGCCGAGGTCAACGCTTCGAGCGAATACCGCAACGCGGCCGCGAAGTGGGGGGACGGCTTCAACGGAAACGTCCTGCTCGTGTTCGACGCCGACGCGACGCTCCCCAAGACTTACGCGTTGCTCGTCGAGCTGGCGAAGGGGGCCTGCGGCGGCGCGTCGTTCGTTGAGGGCGTTTCCCACCCCACCGCGGGATTTGGGCTTCGCGCACCGTTTTCGGTCTGGAAGGACGTGCTTTCGCGCAAGACGCTGGCCGCCACCGCGATCCTCACCGGAAAGATGAAGGTCGAGGGGGACAGGATGACCCTCCTCAAATACACGGCTGCCCACCGCGCCCTCGTCGCCTGCGCCGCCGCCGTCGACACGGAGTTTCCCACCGCGTGAGGTCGCCGATGCTCCGCTCGATCCCCGCGGTCCTGGCTCTGCTCGTCCTCGCCGCGCACTTCTACCGCGCCGCCGCGTTCGTGCCGGCCGTTTTGTGCGTAGCGGCGATCGCGTTGGTGTTCGTGAAGCGCCCGTGGGCGCTTCTCGTCTTGCGATGGGGCCTCGCGGCGGGAGCGGTCGTCTGGATGATGACGGCCTGGCGGATCGCGCAGGATCGGATGGCCGCCGGGAAACCCTACCTCCGCATGCTCGTCATTCTCGGCGCAGTCGCCGCCTTCACGGCCGTCGCCGCTTGGGCGCTCGGGAGGGGGTCAGGTCTCCCATTGAGGGGAGGGGGTCAGGTCTCCCATTGAGTCATTCGGAGCCGTCCGAAT
>JANLXK010000061.1:0-3873 GCA_031365045.1 Gemmatimonadota bacterium
GGCCCCTGCGGCCAATGCGCAGGCCTGATGGGGCCTTCCAGGTGGACGGCACCCCCACCGACTGCGTCCTCCTCGCCTTCGGCGCCCTCCTCGAGACCCGCCCCGACTTCGTCTTCAGCGGAGTGAATCATGGGCCCAACATGGGCGAGGACGTCCTCTACTCGGGCACCGTGTCGGTCGCGATGGAGGCGGTGACCCTCGGCTGCCCCGGGATCGCCTTCAGCAGCTCGGCCGGTCAGGACCTCGAGATCCTGAAGAGTCAGGGCCCCTGGATCGCGCGGCTGGTCAAAAGCATCACGTCGCAGAAGGATTTCCCCAAGGACATCGTCCTGAACATCAACCTGCCCGCGGTCGCGGGGACAGAGATCAAGGGGATCAAAGTCACCCAGCTCGGCTCCCGCTTCTTTTCCGAGAGCCTGGCCCGGATGCAGGACCCGTGGGGCCGCCCCATTTACTGGATCGGTGGCGGCACCATCACGTGGACCGGCGACGCCGACAGCGACCACCAGGCGGTGGCCGACGGCTACATCTCGGTGACGCCGCTCCATATGGACCTCACCAACTACAAACTCCTAGACACCGTGCGCGGATGGGCGCTGGACCGGTAGGGCGGGGGGACTCGTTCGCCGGGTACCGCATCCGGCTGGTCGAGACGCTGCAGGAGAAGGGGATCAAGGATCTCCTGGTCCTGCGGGCGGTGAGCAACGCTCCGCGCCATCTCTTCGTGCCCCAGAGCCTCCGGCACCGGGCCTACGAGGACGAAGCGATGCCGATCGGGGCGGGCCAGACGATCTCGCAGCCCTGGGTGCAGGCCCGTATGCTGGAGTTGGCCAAGCTCACGGGCAAGGAGAAGGTGCTCGAGATCGGGGCGGGATCGGGATACCAGACCTGCCTGCTCGCCCTCTGCGCGGATGTCGTGACCGGGGTCGAGCGGATCACGGAATTGGCCTACGGAGCACGAGACGCCCTGCGAGAAGCGAAGATCCCCAACGCCTCGATCGTGGTGGGCGACGGGACCCTCGGCTGGCGCCCCCTGGCACCGTATGACGTCATCCTTGTATCGGCGGCGAGCCCTACGATCCCCCGGCCGCTGGTCGAGCAGCTGAAGCCAGGGGGGCGCCTGATCCTCCCCTTGGGCGACCGCGCCACCCAGACCATCACCCAGGTCACCAAGAAGCCCGACGGCAGCACCGATGTGCAGCAGCTGACCGACGTGCGCTTTGTGCCGCTCATTGGCAAACACGGATTCGGGGCATAGTCGAGCGCAGCGAGGGAACCCCGGAACCCCGGATGCCTGAAGCTCCGCCCTGAACGCGACCTCCGCTTAGGCAGAAGGCTCATCGCATTGTTATTCCCCAAGGTGGGATCTCGCCCTTGAGGAACACCGAAGTACCGAGAGTCTTCGCCCGTGTGATCCCTACGCCCCGCAGGGAACCGGCGCTTCCGGGGTTCCGGGGTTTCCTCGCTATTCCCTACCTCCTAGACTTCACCCGGCCCCCCCGGACCGATCCCTCACCCGACCCCCATGCTTCGCGACCTGATCGACCTCTTCCTGCACCTCGACCGCCACCTGACCGACCTGGTGGCCCAGTACGGCGCGTGGACCTACGGGATCCTCTTCGGCATCATCTTCGCCGAGACGGGGTTCGTGGTGACGCCCTTCCTGCCGGGGGACTCGCTCCTCTTCGCGGCCGGGGCGATCGCGGCCCTGGGCCCCCTCGACCCGGTCTTCCTGATCGTCCTGCTCATCGCCGCCGCGGTGCTTGGCAACACGGTCAACTACTCGATCGGGCGGTGGGTCGGTCCGCGGGCCTTTACGGGGGAGGTGCGCTGGCTCCGGAAAGACTACCTCGACCGGGCGCACGCCTTCGTCGAGAAGCACGGGGTCGTCACCATCATCATCACCCGGTTCGCGCCGATCCTCCGGACCTTCGCCCCCTTCGTCGCCGGGGTGGGGGCGATGGGGTACCGGCGCTTCATGCTCTACAACGTCGTCGGCGCCACCCTCTGGGTGGGCCTCTTCGTCGGGGCAGGGTACTTCTTCGGCAACCTCCCCCAGGTCAAGCACAACTTCTCCCTGGTGATCCTCGGCATCATCGTGATCAGCCTGCTGCCGATCGCCTGGGAAGCGGTGAAAGGATGGAGGGCAGGGAAGAATGATGAAGGTCATTAGTCATTGGTCGTTGGTCCTCAGGACTCGATCCCAGTACGGGCGCGACCAATGACCAGCGACCAGCGACCCATGTACAGATACACCATCCGCGGCAAGGTACAGGGGGTCGGCTTCCGCTGGTTCGTGGCCCGGAACGCTACCCGGCTCCGGGTGATGGGGTACGCACGGAACCTCCCCAACGGGTCGGTGGAGGTCGTCGCGGTGGCACCGGATGTGATATGCCTGGCCGAGTTTGAGGCCCTGATCGGCAGAGGACCGGAGTTCGCGCAGGTGAGCCGTGTTGATAAGACCGAGGTTTCGGTTGATACAAGCGTCCACAAGACCTTTGATATCAGGTAGTTAACGGTTTCGGTGAATTGACTTTCAACGCGCTCCACAAATGGGTACAAGAGCTTGGAGCTGGGAGTTTGGAGGGTTGTTTCGGACGGGTACCGGCCGATCCGAGGGCACTGACCCAGAGGATCAAGCTACGAAGGAGCCTTTCGGTGCACCCCTCAAAACTCCTGACTCCTAGCTCCTAAGAATTGATTTCCGCCCCCTAACTCGTTTATTATTCAGCGCTTAGGCCCCGTAGCTCAGCTGGATAGAGCAGCAGTTTCCTAAACTGTTGGCCGGAGGTTCGACTCCTCTCGGGGCCACCACCAACCCCGGGGCATCGACGCCCCGTGCACACGCACTCGAAGAGACGATGACCGCGACCATGTCGAACCCGCTCCTCACTCCCGCCTCCTTCAGCACCGACCCGATGGCCTGGTTCCGTGCCAGGCAGCGCCAGGTCCTCATCGTGGGCGGCCTGGTCCTCGGTGTCGGAGCGGTCGGGGGAATGCTCTGGTGGATGCAGGTCCGCAAGGAAGCGTACGCCGCGAGCGCGCTGGAACAGGCGCGGAATACGGCCGAGGGCCCGAACGGGCTGGCCCAGTCGGCCGGGATGCTGCAGCGGATCATCGACCAGTACCAGGGGACCGACGCCTCGCAGGAAGCCGTCCTCACGCTGGCGCAGGTCCGGATGATCAACGGGCAGAACCAGCTCGCGGCCGTGGCGCTGCAGCAGTTCGTCGACCGTGGTGTCCGGCCCAAGTACCAGGCACCGGCACACGGCCTCCTGGGCGGGGCGCTCGAGGGGGTCGGCAAGCCGGCGGAAGCCGCCGAGAACTATATGGCCGCCTCGAAGGCCGCCGACCTCGACGTGATGAAGGCCCAGTACCTCGTGAACGCCGCCCGGGCGTACCAGATCGCGGGGAATCAGGCGAAGGCGCTCGAGGCGCTGCGGCTCGTCGTGAAGGACTACGGCAAGACCCCGCTGGCCACCGAGGCGACGGTCCGCCTGGCCGAGTTGACCAAGGGGGCGGAGCCGGTCGCTACGCACTGAGCTGGGAGTGGGGAGTTGGGTGTTGGAAGAGGTCTGGGGCGACGGTAGCCCCGGACCTTTTTGCTGCCATCGCCCAAACTCCTAACTCCTAACTCCCAACCACTTAAGGTGTTGGTTTAAAGGTCGTATAATAGGTATTATGTTAAATATATCTGTGGGCAACTGGGGATAACCCGGGACAACTCTGTAAGCTGTTCCCTTGCAACGGTTTGCACTCCACTTCTGGCACACCATTCCTCCACGCCGTGCACCTGAAAGCACAAAGCAGCTGGGAGCTGGGAGTTTGGAGGGGTGCGCCTGAAGGATCCGCACCGGCGAGCACGGGACCCGG
>JANLXK010000065.1:0-1862 GCA_031365045.1 Gemmatimonadota bacterium
CCTGATCATCCTGGCGGTGGTCGGGATGCTCTGCATGGTGGGCGCCGCCGACCTGATCGTGCTCTTCCTCGGGCTCGAGATCATGTCGGTGGCGGTCTACGTCCTCGCGGGTTACGACCGGCAGAGCGCCTTCAGCGCCGAGGCGGCGCTCAAGTACTTCCTCATCGGGGCCTTCGGCTCGGCGTTCCTGCTCTACGGCATCGCGCTGGTCTACGGCGCCACGGGGAGCACCAACCTCCAGATCATCGGCACCCAGCTGGCGGGCGCCAAGCTCACGACGATGGCGGCGCTCGGCCTGGCGCTCCTCCTCATCGGGCTCCTGTTCAAGGTCGCGGCGGCGCCGTTCCATATGTGGGCTCCGGACGTGTACGAAGGCGCGCCCACGCCGATCACCACCTTCATGGCCACCGGGGTGAAGGTCGCCGCCTTCCTCACCCTGGTGCGGGTGCTCAGCCAGTCATTCCCGGAGGCCGTGGCAACGTGGAGCGCCCCGATCGGGATCCTGGCCGCCGTCACGATGGTCCTCGGCAACCTGGTCGCGCTCTCCCAGCGGTCGCTCAAGCGGATGCTGGCCTACAGCTCGGTGGCGCATGCCGGCTACGTGCTCGTGGCGGTCCGGCCGGGGACGGTCTTCGGGGTGGCTGCGGTGTGGCTCTACCTCGGCGCCTACACCCTGACCTCGATCGTCACCTTCGGCGTCCTGCAGTCGCTCGGCCGGAGCGGGGAACGGGACGTCACGCTCGATCGGATCGCAGGGCTCGCCGAGGAGCGCCCGTGGCTCGCCTTCGCGATGACGGTGGGGATGCTCTCCCTCCTCGGCTTCCCGGGGACCTTCGGGTTCATGGGAAAGTGGTGGATCCTCAGCGCCTCGGTGGCCGACGGCGAACGGATGCTTCCGGTGGTCCTCGTGCTGACCAGCGTGGTGTCGGCGGGCTACTACATGCCGGTCATCATGAGCATGTACATGCGGAAGTCGCCGGGTCCGGGCACCTACGCCGATGCCCGGCTCGGTCGTGCTGGCGCCATGGTGGTCGCAGTGGCGACCGTCGCGGTGCTCGTGCTCGGCTTCTGGCCGACACCGCTGATCAACTATGCCGATCGGGTCGCCGACTCGCTCCGCGCGATCTACACGTCCCAGGGGCGCTGACCCCGGCCGGGAGACGCGAGGGGCTCCGGCAGGAGCCCCTTTTGCGTCGATGGGAGTGCCTAGGGCCTAGTGCCCAGCACCCAGCACCCAGCACCCAGCACCACGTACCACGTACTATGCACCACGTACCACGTACCCCCGACTATGCAGACACCGAAGTCCATCTTCCGGCAGTACGACATCCGCGGCCTCGTCGACCGCGAGCTGACGCCGCCGTTCGCGCGGGCCCTTGGCCAGGCGATCGGCACGCTCGCGTGGCGGAAGCTCGGCCGCCAGCCGGTCCTCGCCGTGGGGCGCGACAATCGCCCGTCGGGGAGCGCGCTCGCCGCTGCCCTGCGGGCGGGTCTCGCCTCCACAGGGGCGATCGCCGTGGATGTGGGGATGGTGCCGACGCCGGCGCTCTACTTCGTGGCGGCAGAGGCGGGGATCGACGGGGGCGTGCAGGTGACGGGGTCGCACAACCCGCCGGAGTTCAACGGGTTCAAGACCACCATCGCGGGTGAAGCGATCCACGGCGAGGAGATCCTCGACCTCCGCGAGACGATCACCCTCGAGACCTGGCGCACCGGCGCGGGCGCCGCGCGCGCCGATGGGGGTGTCCTCAGGCGTTACGTTGATGGCATCCTGGCGCGGCACAAGCTCAGGCGGTCGGTCAAGGTCGTGGTGGACGCCGGCAACGGGGTCGGGAGCCTCGTCGCGGTCGAGCTGCTCGAGG
>JANLXK010000099.1:0-6391 GCA_031365045.1 Gemmatimonadota bacterium
GAATGAACGGCCCTGGTCGCGACTCGGCCCCATCCTCCTTCGGGAGGCGCCGGCGGCGGTCGTTCGCTCGTGGCGCCTGGTGGGGCTGGCGGTCGCCCTCCTTGTGGCCACGAGCGTGGCCGGCTACGCCACGCTCCGCGAACGCCCCGGCCTCGCGGAAGAGGTGATCCCCCCGGTGATGCTCGAGCGGGCCGCTTCCGCGCACCGGCGCACCGAGCAAGGACTCACCTACGTCGAGGCCGAGGCGAAGGAAGCGCCGGCGCTCGCGGGGTTCCTGATGACCCACAACATCGGGGTGGCGTTCAACTGCTTCGCGGGGGGGATCCTGCTCGGGGTCGGGGCGCTGATCCTGCTCGGCTCCAACGGGCTTTCCCTCGGCGCGATGTTCGGCCATTTCGTGAACGTCGGCGCGGGATGGTACCTCGGCTCCTTCATCCTCGGCCACGGGATCCTCGAGCTCTTCGCGATCTGCGTCGCGGCCGCCGCCGGTTTCCGCCTGGGACGCGCGCTCTGGTCTCCCGGCGACCTGACGCGGAGCGATGCCCTCATGCTGGAAGGGAGGGTGTCGCTCAGGATGCTAGGGTTCGTGATGGTGCTGCTCGTGATCGCGGGCACGATCGAAGGGCTCGCCTCGGCGACCGGGGCAAGCCTTATCTACCGCGCGGGCCTGGCCTCGGCAAGCGCGGTCTTCCTCGTCCTCTACCTCGTCAACGGCGCCCGGTGGGCGACGAGGACCGACGCGCCCTGAGTGCCGCCCGTCCCGGCCAGACCCACGCGGGGGTCCGGCTGCTCGGACGAGGCCCGGGGCACCGCCCCGGCAGTCGGGCACGCCGCGTCACGGAGACTCGGCGGAAGGTCACGCGGTCTTCAAGAGTTCGCGCATCCGGAGCGCCAGGCGTTCGACCTCTTTGAGACTGGACACCGTCTCAGGGTCGATCCGCTCGGCGTTGAGGAGGAGGAGTTGGACCTCGGCCAGGAGCGCGGCCAAGGGGTTGGCGATGTCATGCCGGAATTTCCGATAGCGCTCAGCGGTGTCGTCGGTCATTCAGGTCAGGTGAGGGACTGGAACAGGCCGCGGAGGTGATGCGGACCGAGTCCCCGGGCCGCGGCCCAGAGGTCGGCCTCGTTCGCCGCGCAGAGGATCTCGGCGGTGACCACGTCGCCCAGGTGGCCCCCGAAAACGATCCGTCCGCGCCACACCCCATCCTCGGAGAGGCGGGCGATGACGCGGACGGGGATGTCGACACCGGCGGCCAGAAGCGGGGGGAAATCCCGCTCGATGGGCGGAGGAGGGTCTTTAACGACCTTCCGGGCCGGCTGCAGGGGCATCAGGGACGCTTGGCCAAGGTTCTCTAAAGTCGTAAATGACAGCGACTTACGCAAGGGTTTTTGGGCTCTTGACGCCCCCCGCCCCGGACCCCTACCTTACAGCTCTGCCCACGCACCATCTCCCGATCACATCTTCGTCGGTCCAAGCGCCCTCGGGCGCACACCGTTCCCGTATCACGACCCCTCGACAGCCCCGTCCCCGACAAGACCCTGCCGGCTCCGTGCCGGAGCCTCTCCCCGCCGGGAGCCCCACGCCCGTGGATATCGCGGAACTGAAGCAGAAGTCCGTTGCCGAGCTGCACGCGCTTGCCGAGCAGCTCAACATCACGAATTACTCCGGGCTCCGGAAACAGGACCTGATCTTCCGGATCGAGCAGGCCCTGCTCGATCAGGAGACGGTCATCCGCGGCGAGGGGGTCCTCGAGATCCTCCCGGAAGGCTACGGCTTCCTGCGCAGTCAGGACTGGAACTACCTGTACGGTCCCGACGACATCTACGTCTCCCCGAGCCAGATCAAGCGGTTCGACCTCCGCACCGGCGACACGGTGATGGGTCAGGTGCGCCCCCCGAAGGAAGGGGAGCGCTACCTCGCGTTGCTCAAGGTCGAGAGCGTCAACTACGAAGAGCCCGAGAAGACCAAGCATCGCATCGCGTTCGACAACCTGCGGCCGCGCTACCCCGACGAGAAGATCAAGCTCGAGCGGAAGACGCCCGACCTCTCGATGCGGGTGGTGGACCTCCTGTCGCCGATCGGCAAGGGCCAGCGCGGCCTGATCGTGGCGCCGCCGAAGGCGGGCAAGACGATCCTGCTGCAGAAGCTCGCCAACTCGATCGCCGAGAACCACCCGGAGTGCACGCTCATCGTGCTGCTGATCGATGAGCGCCCCGAAGAAGTGACGGACATGCAGGAGAACGTGAAGGCCGAGGTCATCTCGTCGACCTTCGACGAACCGGCCGATCGTCATGTGCAGGTGGCCGACATGGTCATCGAGAAGGCCAAGCGCCTGGTGGAGCATGGGCGCGACGTGATCATCCTGCTCGACTCGATCACCCGCCTCGCCCGCGCCCACAACGTGGTGGTGCCGCACTCCGGCAAGATCCTCTCGGGCGGCGTCGACGCCAACGCGCTGCAGAAGCCGAAGCGCTTCTTCGGCGCGGCCCGCAACATCGAGGGGGGCGGATCGCTCACGATCATCGCGACCGCGCTCATCGACACCGGCAGCCGGATGGACGAAGTGATCTTCGAGGAGTTCAAGGGTACCGGCAACATGGAGCTCGTCCTCGACCGGCGCCTGGCCGACCGGCGCATCTGGCCGGCGATCGACGTGCAGAAGTCGGGCACCCGCAAGGAAGAGCTGCTGATGGACAAGGACGCCCTGGCGCGGACCTACCTGCTGCGCAACTTCCTGGCCGACCTCCCGCCGGTCGAGGCGATGGAGTTCCTCCTCGAACGGATCAAGCGGACGAAGAACAACAAGGAGTTCTTCGCCACGATGGCGCAGTAGCGGCGCGGCTCGCCGCGCTGTTTGCGATGAGTTCCATCCCGCGTACCGGACGCATCCTCGCCCTCGATTGGGGCGAGATCCGGTTCGGGGTGGCGCGGTCCGACGAGACCCAGATGCTCGCTTCCCCGCTCGAGACGCTCACGCGCCGGGCGGGGAAGCGTTTTCCCATGCCCCGCTTCCTCGAGCTCGTGACCGAGGCCGAGGCGGTGGGGATCGTGGTAGGCCTGCCGATCGACCTCGAAGGCCACGAGACCGCTTCCGCCATGGCGGCGCGCGAGCTCGCCGCCGCCGTCGGCGAGCGGAGTGCCCTTCCGGTCGAGTTGATCGACGAGCGGATGACGACGGTCCGCGCGCTCCGCGCGATCCAGGAGCAGGGCGGATCGACCCGGGGACGGAAAGAGGATGTCGACGCGCTGGCGGCGAGCATCCTGCTGCAGGGGTTCCTGGACATGCGGCGGCACCAGTGAATCGCACAGGCGCACGGGCGCACAGGCGCACCCTTGTGGGCGCCGCGCTCCTCACCTCGCTCGCGCTCGGTGCAGGCCTCGCCGCGTGCGGTGGCCCGTCGCCCACGGCACCACGGGTGCGCATCGTGGTCCCCCCGGGGGCCACCTTCCACCAGGTGACCGACACGCTCGTCGAACACGGACTGGTGCGGCACCCCACCTGGTTCCGCCTCCTCGCCCGGCTCCGCGGGGTCCAGCGCAGCACCCAGGCCGGGACCTACGACCTCCCGCGCGATCAGTCGGCCTGGGCGCTGCTCACGGCGCTTCGCGAGGGGCGGGTCGCGCTGCGGCGCTTCACCTCCCCCGAAGGGCTCACCCTCCCCGAAGTGGCGGCGGAAGCGGCACGCCAGCTCGGTTTCTCCACCGACTCCTTCCTCGTCGCCGCCCACGACACCGGGCTGATGCGCTCGCTCGGCATCGACGGCAGGGATCTCGAGGGATATCTCCTTCCCGAGACCTACACGATCCCGGTCACTACCACCGCGCGCGAGCTCGTGCAGCTGATGGCCGAGCAATTCGTGGCGAGCTGGGACCCGGCGTGGGGCGTCGAGCTCACCGACCGACACCTCAATCGGCGTCAGGTGATCATCCTGGCGAGCATCGTGGAGGGAGAGGCAAGGGTGGACCAGGAGCGCCCGATCATCGCGGCGGTGTATGACAATCGGATCCGCCTGGGGATGCCGCTCCAAGCCGACCCGACGGTGCAGTACGCCTATATGCTCAAGCACGGGCACCGAAGAAAGCGGCTCTATCTCAAGGATTACGCGATCCGGTCACCCTACAACACCTACCTGATCTCGGGGCTGCCGCCGGGGCCGGTCAACTCCCCGGGACTCGCCAGCATCCGGGCGGCGGTCTTCCCGGCGTCGGTGCCCTATCTCTACTTCGTGGCGGACACGGGGGGACATCACGTGTTCACGTCGACGTATGGGGAGCATCTCAGGGCGATTAGGAGGATCCGAGGCCGCTAAAAAGCGAGGAAGGCCGAACGCGGGTCCAACGCGAGAAGGCGAGAAAGTGCGTGCACGCCACCTTCGCGCCTTCTCGCATTCCCGCCCACCTTTGGCGTTCGCCGCGTTCTACAACGCATAGGATCGCGCGGCCCCCTCCGGATCCGTCGCCGTCAGTATCCCCCCCGCCACTGCGACTCCCATCGCACCGAGCTTCAGTATCTCCGCCACATCGATGGGCCGCACCCCTCCGATCACCACCGCCGGCACCGGGACCATCGCCAGGAGTCGTCGCACGCCGCCCGCGCCGAGCTCGGCACCGGCATCCGGCTTCGTGGTCGTGGTGCGCCAGGGGCCGATGCCGACGTAATCCGCCCCCGCGCTCGCGGCGGCCTCCTTCTCGTCCCCGACGCTCGCACCGATGAGGAATCCCCGTGGCGCGATCTTCCGCGCGAGGACGATCGGGAGATCGTCGGGGCCCAGGTGCACACCGGCGCACCCGGCCGCAAGTGCGATGTCGAGGCGGTCGTTCAGGAAGACTGGGACCGCGAGCGCTCGCCGCAACTCGCGGGCGAGTGCGACGACTTCGCGGTCCGCGCCTTCCTTCCACCGGAGCTGCACGCTGGTGACGCCCCCCTGCACCGCTGCCTGCGCTACCGTGAGCGGGTCGCGCGTGCCCAACAGCGGGATATCGAGGATAAGGAGGAGTCGCAGATGGTCGGTGAGCATCGGTGTAAGTTAGTGCTGAGTGCTGGGTGCTGAGTGCTGCGTCGGCTCGGCGGCCAGCTCCGACCATTTCAAGACAACACCGATCTTTTACAGGCACTGATGACACCCAGCACCCAGCACTCAGCACCCAGCACCACTCAATGACCACGACGATCCGAGTCTCCCCCAAGGGCGCCGCCCGCTGGGTCGAGGGCCATCCCTGGATCTACCGCACGGACGTCCTCGGCGAGGCCGAGCTGCCCGGCGTGGTCCACGTGGAGGACCGCCGCGGGAAGTTCCTGGGGCAGGCGCTCTGGAGCCCGAAGTCGGAGATCCGACTCCGGCTGCTGGAGCCGACCAAGCGCAGAGTGGACGGCGAGTGGTGGCGTGAGCGGATCGCCGCCTGTCTTGCCCGGCGCGACGGGATCGACGCCACGGCGTACCGCGTGGTGCACGGCGAGGGGGATGGCCTCCCCTCGCTGGTGGTCGACCGCTACGACCGCTGGGTGGTGGTGCAGCTGCTCTCGGCCGGCCTGGAGACGATGCGCAACGACATCATCTCGGCGCTGGTCGACGTGCTCAAGCCGGAGGGGATCCTGCTCCGGAACGACGCCAGCGTCCGGAAGCACGAAGGACTCGAGGAGGGGATCGAGCTGGTCCACGGCACTGTCCCCGAGAACGTCGAGGTGCGTGAGGGCGCGGTGAAGTTCCTGGCCGCGCCCTGGAGCGGGCAGAAGACCGGGGCGTTCCTCGACCAGCGGGACAACCGCGTCATCGCCGGCGCGCTCGCCCGCGCCGGGGGGACCGCGCTCGACTGCTTCGCCTATCACGGCTCCTTCGCGATGCACCTGGCCAAGCGATCCGGTCGGGTGACGGCCGTGGACCAGAGCAAGGAGGCGCTGGTCCGCGGGACCGAGAACGCCGTGCTCAACGGGTTCGCCAATATCGACTGGGTCGAGGCCGACGCCTTCGAGCTGGTGCGGAGCTGGGAGCGGGCCGGGCGGAAATTCGACACCATCGTGGTCGACCCCCCCGCGTTCGCGAAGAGCAAGAGCGCGGTCGCCGGGGCGCTCCGGGGCTATCACGAGATCAACCTCCGGGCGATGCGGCTGCTGGCCCCGGGCGGCACGCTCATCACCGCGAGCTGCTCATTCCACGTGCGGCTCCCGATGTTCCTCGAGATGCTCGCCGGGGCCGCCTCCGACAGCGGCCGGCGACTCACGCTCGCCCGGGTGCTCGGCCAGGGGCCGGACCACCCGGAGATCGTGACCGTGCCGGAGACGGGGTATTTGAAGGGGGCGGTGCTGGTGGCGCAGTAGCCCCTCCCCCGGCCCCTCCCCCTCTCGGGGGAGGGGAGCGTCTAAAGACGTCCTAAACCATTGTCTTTATTGAC
>JANLXK010000162.1:0-2401 GCA_031365045.1 Gemmatimonadota bacterium
GCACCAAGACAGACGAGACCCCTGGCGCACGACCAACGCCAGGGGTCTCACCGCTTCGCTCATGAGCTGGTCGTGTCAAAGAGTGCGCGTGATCCCGAGGGCGAGGCGGCCTCGCCGCATCGTCTTCGCCCGCTTGATCTCCGCAGATTCCTCCGCCTGCGTCGCTTCGCTCCCGGTCACCGCGAGATCGGCCCGGATGGCGGCGCTCCAGCGTCCGGCGACGGGGAGGGAGAGGGTGACCCCGCCCATCCCCCCGTACGCCGTGCGCACATCGTCCCCGTCCGGGGCCCAGATGTCGAAGACGGGGCCCGCATGGCCGATCAGCGCGGCACCGGACGAGGAGGTCGCGAGTCTGAGCTGAAGTTCCGGGGCCACTTCGAGGAGGAGGAGTCCCGCGCCCGGGAGGATGACCACGTCTCCAATGGTCGCTCCCAGCTGTCCATTCGCGGCCGTGAGGGCGAGCGCATATCCGACACCCGCTCCCCCCCGCGACACTCTGATCGAATAGGCGGCGGGGTGCCAAGGGACGAGGCGGATCTGCGGGGTGCTCGTGTCGTGGGCGGCCATCGAGAACGCGGTGAATCCTCGTTCGATGGTCACCGTCCAGGCGTGCTGGGCGGAGAGGTCTCCCGCCAGGCCTATCAGCGCGATGAACGTCGTGGCGATCCGGCGCATTGACGTCGCTCCTTGTGAGGGTGCCGCGCGGTCGGGAAGGGCGCCGCGCGGTCCTTCGGGTTCACTTCAGTTCGAGCTTCACGAAACCGTAGCGGTTGGCGTTCTCGCCGATCCAGGCCCAGTTGGCGTTCGGCGAGTAGAGGCCCGTGATCGAGTTGGCCACCGCGATCCCGATCATGTCGTCGTTCGTCTTGAAGAAATTCGCGATCGTGGCGATCACGGTGTAGGCGGCTCGCGCGGCGTCGACCGTTTTGCCGTTGAGCCCGAGCGAATCCCTTGCCGCCTTGTAGTTGGCGTACGCCCGGCTCACGGCACCGATCAGGGCGGAGAGTCTGTCCCCGTCCACGCGGATCTCGCACGAGGTGTCGTCGTCCTCGATCGCAAGGACCGAGTAGTTGTTGCGCGGGAACGCGGTGTGGTACGCATCGAGCTCCTGTGGGGTCATCAGGACCTCGTCTCCGCTCCAGGAGTCGTTGTCATTGTTCCAATACCGGATCCCGTGTTCTCCGACGCAGTAGAGGGTGCGATAGTGGGCGGTGTCGGTCTGGCTGACCGGCGCCATCACGTGGATCTCATATTCGGGGTCCCCCTTCAACCAACCTTCAAAGTCTTTGGTGACATTGAAATACGTCATCCGCAGGGAGGGGGGACCGTCTGCCGGATGGGGCAACCCACCGCCCCCGGTACCGGTCCCGCCAGTGCCCGGGGTTTCACAGGTATCGCAGGGCGTGACCACCGCGCCCTGCAGCGCGGAGGGTGTCTCGAAATCGGTCTCCTGCAGCACCACCGCCAGGACCGGGGTCCGGGGTGGGGTCCGGGGGTCGAGCACGTGCCGCCCCCCCTTGGTGTCGAACGCGACCGGTGCTTCGTGGTCTTCGACCTCGGTGGCCACGAGGAGATCCTCCCCGCCTTGCCACGCGGTCCGATGAGCTGACACGGGGAAGTAGAATTCGAGCCCTCCGGCCATGGTAAGGTCGGCGATCACCGCGGCGGCGCTGCTCCCATCGGCCCGCGCGAGCGCCGCACCGGCCCGCGACCCCTCCGCGCTCAGGAAGCGGGAGAAGGGAAGCTTCCGCTCCCCGAACGGTGACGCGTCGAGCGAGCGGCGCACGTACGCGCGGAACTCCGGATCGGCCAGGGCGAGCGCCACCCGTCGCGCGAGTCGTTCCATCGGGGCCCGACGGGCCTCACGGTCGATGCCGAGCGGACGGACCTCGGATTCCTCGGCCACGGACACCGGGGACCTCTGCTCCGAGCAGGCCGTGACAGCGCACAGTCCTGCGACGAGCATCCAGCGATAGGCACGCATGATTGCCTCCTGGTTGGCGTGCGAGGCCACGATGCCTGTCGCTGGTCTTCCCTCCGTCACCCCCGTCGTGCGGACCGGCGCCTCCTGACGCGTGGGCTCCAAAAAACGAGGGAGGCCCGAAGGCCTCCCCCGAACTGCGGTCTCGCGGTCGGTCGATCAGTGCCAGAGGATCGCGACCCCGGCCTCCACGAAGTTCGTTTGGTAGTTGACGTCGAAGGTGGCGCCATTCTCGTCCGTGACCTTCCCCTTGCCACCCCACGCCCCCCGGAGCGAGGGAGTGATCGACATGTTCCGGCCCATCCGGAAGTCATACCCCGCTCCCAGCGTCAGGCCGCCGCCGATCGAAGACACCTTGGACGAGCCGTCCTTCGCCTGCCAGAACACCCCGGTCAGGCCGCCCTGCAGCCAGAGATTGCC
>JANLXK010000175.1:0-1515 GCA_031365045.1 Gemmatimonadota bacterium
GACGGAGACGAGGCGGTCGAGGTCGGAACCGGCGGCCTCCAGGACCGCCTCCATGTTCTTCAGCGTCCGCTCGGTCTGCGCTACGATGCCCCCTTCCACCAGCTTCATCGTCGTGGGATCGATCGGGAGCATGCCCGAGACGTAGACCATTCCGGCGTGGACGACCGCCTGGCTGTAGTGGCCGAACGGCTTCGGGGCGTCGGGCGTGGATATGGAGCGCATCGGATCCCTGGGGTCAGGGCTCGCGGCGGCGGAGCCGCTCGCGGGCCAGGGCGATGACGGCGCGGACGCGCTCCTTGAGCGCACCCACATCGTCCAGCGTGAGGCCGGTGGTCTCGATCGGCTCGAGCACGGTGACCGTGGCGTCGGCGGGGTTCATCCGCCAGTCGTGCTTGGCGAGCGCGTTCTTGGTGCCGGTGACGACCAGCGGCAGGACCGGGACCCCGGCGGTGATGGCGAGACGGAAGGCGCCATCCTTGAACGGGAGCATCTCCCCGCTGGTCGATCGCGTCCCTTCGGGGAAGATCAGGACCGACACCCGGCGCTTGAGCACCTCGAGCGAGCGGGCCATCGCATCGCGTGCACTGTCGACCTTGCCGCGCCAGATCGGTATGTCCCCCGCGAGATGCATGCACCAGCCGAGGAAAGGGATCCGCATGATCTCGGCCTTCGACATCCATTTCATTTCCCAAGGCAGGTGGCTCAGGAGCAGGATGTCGGTGAAGGACTCGTGATTGGACACGACGACGTAGGGGCGGCGCGGGTCGGCCGGCCGGGTCCCGGCCCAGCGAAACTTCCAGAGCGGGTTGGCCTTGGCCGTGACGACGCCGATCTGCCGGAAGAGTCGTCCCGCGAGGTACCGGTCCCGATCGAAGGGCCAGGTCACCCCGACGGTGATGGCGAGCAAGGGGACCCAGAAGAAGACGAGGGTCCCCAGCACGAACCAGGTCCAGAGCGATGCGAGCGTGCGCCACATGGAGGGTAATCTAGCCCCTAGTGCGCCGCCGGAGGCGTCTCGCCGGGAGGTTCCCAGAGGGCGATCCGGTTGCCGTCGGGGTCGGCGATGACCGCCATGATGCCCCAGCTCTGTTGGGTGGGCTCCTTCACAAATGGCACCTTGGCGTCGAGCAGCCCCGAGCAGTAATCGAGCAGATGCTCGACATGGAGCGTCAGGCCGGTCTCCCGACCGACCATCGCGAGCGCATTGGGGTGCGAGGCCGGGTGCACACCGAGTCTGGCCCCTTCGGCAAAGAACTCGGCGCCGAACGAGCCCCGCTTCATCAAGGGGAGGCCGAGGGTGGTCTCGTAGAAGTCGACTGCGCGGTCGATGTCCGTGACGAAGATCGCGATCGAGTGGATGGTCGGGGTCATACCGGAATGTAGGGGTGACCGGTGACCGGTCACCAGTGACCGGGCCTACGACCGTGACCCCTGACCATGGAGGAGGGAATTCCACGCCATCGTCCAGTTCCGCCGCATCCGGACCAGTCCCGTGCGTTCGAGTGGTGTGTGGTC
>JANLXK010000212.1:0-1132 GCA_031365045.1 Gemmatimonadota bacterium
CGTCGGTGTCGGTCAAGACGAAATCGAGGTCGCGCGCGCGGCGGACGTGGTGACCGTCGTGCTGGTTCCGGGCATGGGAGACGACATCCAGGCGATCAAGGCCGGCATCCTCGAGATCGCGGATCTGTTCGTCATCAACAAGGCCGACCGTCCGGGCGCGGACAAGGTCGCGACCGAGCTCGACGCGATGATGGCGCTGGCTCCTTCGATCACCCGGCGTCCTCCCATCTATCGGACGGTTGCGACGACCGGCGAAGGGGTCTCCGCGCTGCGCGACGGCCTCACGGCCTACGTGGCCTCGGCGGGTGCGGAGACGCGGGCGCAACGCCGGTGGGAGCGGGCCGAGATGCGATTCCTGGGGGTCCTGACCGACCGGTTTCTGCGCGATGTTCGCCTGAGGCTCTTGCCGGGGCCGCGGTTCGCCGAGATGGTCGGGGAGATCGCGGATCGCCGGCTCGACCCTTACTCGGCCGCCGATCGTGTGCTTCAAGGAGGGAACGAGCGATGATCCTCAAGGTCGATCACGTCGGGATCGCGGTGAAGAGTCTGGAGGATCGCGTCGGCTTCTGGCAGGACGGGCTCGGATTGGAGTTGGGGGGTACGGAAAGCGTGCCGACCGAAGGCGTCCGGGTCGCCTTCCTGCCGGCGGGAACGTCCCGCATCGAGTTGCTCGAAGCCACCCGTCCCGATTCGCCCATCGCGAAGTTCATCGAAAAGCGGGGCGAAGGGATCCATCACATCACCTTTGAGGTCGAACGGATTCAGCCCGTCCTGGATCGCCTGAAGGCCCAAGGGATCCCGCTTCTCGACGACGCGCCTCGGTCTGGGGCGGCCGGGACGAAAGTCGCCTTCCTCCATCCGCGCGCCGCGGGCGGCGTTTTGGTCGAGCTCGTTGAAAAGCTCGCGTCGGCCGGACGCGGTAAGGCCGGGCTTGGCGCTGGAGATGCCGTCCTCGCCTACCTGCGCGACCCGCACGAGAAGATGTGGGGTGTCTTGCGCGAGCGCGACGTGTCGGGTGTCACGCTCGAGGGGATGGATCTCGCATCGTTCGACGCCTGGACCTCCCAGGTCGAGCGCGGGGAAGAGGGGATCGCGCCGTCGGTTTTTTTCCTCCCGATGGCCCGAGTCGAGC
>JANLXK010000232.1:0-10635 GCA_031365045.1 Gemmatimonadota bacterium
CCTCGACGTTGTAGAGCTCGCACTCCTCCGGGTTGTCCCAGGCGCAGTCGGCGAGCTTACCCGGCAGCGAGCCGCCGTCGAGGATCGTCTTGCGGCGCGCCAGGTCGCGCGCCTTGCGGGCCGCCTCGCGGGCCCGGGCGGCGGCGATCATCTTCTCGACGATCTTGCGCGCGACCGAGGGGTTCTCCTCGAAGTGCTCGCGCAGCCCCTCCCCCACCACGGTCTCGACCGCGCCCTTGATCTCGCTGTTCCCGAGCTTGGTCTTGGTCTGGCCCTCGAACTGCGGGTTCTGCATCTTGACCGAAACCACCGCGACGAGGCCCTCGCGCACGTCCTCGCCGCCGATGTCGGCCTTGAGTCCCTTGGTCATGCCTTCGCTCTTCGCGTAGTTCACGAGCGTGCGCGTGAGCGCCGAGCGGAAGCCTCCGACGTGCGTGCCGCCCTCGATGGTGTTGATGTTGTTCACGAATGACAACAGCGTCTCGCTGTAGCTGTCGTTGTACTGGAACGCCACCTCCACCGACACGTTGTCGCGCTCGCGCGTGAATACGACCGGCTTCGAATGCAGCGGCTCCTTGTTCGTGTTCAGGAACTTCACGAACTCCGCGATGCCGCCCTTGGCGAAGTAGTCGGTGGTCTTGTTCGTGCGCGCGTCGCGCAGGTGGATCGTCAGCCCGCTGTTCAAGTACGAGAGCTCGCGCAGGCGCACGGCGATGGTGTCCCAGTGGAACTCGGTGGTCTCGAAGATCGTGGAATCGGGCTTGAAGCGCACCGTCGTGCCGCTGCCCCCGTCCTTCTTGTCGGCCAGCTTCGTCGTCATGGGGCCGGTCGGCGTGCCGCGCACGTAGTCCTGCGTGTACAGCTTGCCGTCGCGCAGCACCTCGACCGAACAGGTCTCGGACAGCGCGTTCACGCACGACACGCCAACGCCGTGCAGACCGCCGGAGACCTTGTACGACGCGTTGTCGAACTTGCCGCCGGCGTGCAGCGTGGTCATCACGACTTCGAGCGCCGGCTTGCCCGTGGCGGCATGGATGTCGACGGGGATGCCGCGGCCGTTGTCCTGCACGACCAGGCTGCCGTCGGTCTCGATCGTGACCGAGACCTCGTCGCAGTAGCCCGCGAGTGCCTCGTCGACGGCATTGTCGACCACTTCCCAGATCAGGTGGTGCAGGCCGCGCACGCTCGTGTCGCCGATGTACATGGCCGGGCGCTTGCGCACCGCCTCGAGACCCTCGAGCACGGTGATGCTGGTGGCGTCGTAATGGTGACCCTTGGGCTCCGCCGTCAAAATAGCTTCTCCTTCCTTCGTGCTCACTTCGGGCTCCCTCCCGACCCGTCCCCCGGACGGGTGCCCGGATCCCTGGGCCGGGTACCCGCCGGCGTGAAGCGCACGTCGCGCACGACGTCGGCGCCCAGGTGCCGGTTCAGGTTGCGCAGCAGATCGGGTTTCAGGAACCCGAGCTCCTGCATCCAGGCCGATCCCTCGACCTCCACGGTCAACGCGCCGTCGCGGAACGATACCGCGCGCGTGTGCCGCGCGATGCGCGCTCCCGCGATGGCGGGCCATTCCGCGACGGCTCGCCAGCCCTGCGCGGTCTCCGCCAACCCGAGTTGCCGGAGCAGCTCGGGCATGAGCGTCGCGACGGACATCATACCCTTCACCCCGCGTCCGGCAGACGGAGCGGCATGACCAGGCAAAGCAATTCCTCGTCCGCCTGCGTCAGTGCGCCCACCGGTTCCACGATGCCGGCCGACAGCGCCGTCTTGAGCCGGAACACCACCTTCTCGGTGGGGATGTTCCGCAGGGTCTGCAACAGGTAGCGGGCGTTGTAACCGATGTCCATGTCCTCGCCCTGGTATTCGGCATCGACCTTCTGCTCACCCGCGCCGAAGTCGGCCGTGGCCGACGACACCGCGAGCTGATTGCCCTTGAGCGAGAAGCGGACCTGCTGCGTGTTGCTGTCGGCGTGCGATGCGACGATGTCGACCGCCTCCATGAGGTCCGAGCGCGTCACCGTGAGCGAGCGCGGGTTGTCCTTGGGGATGACCTGCTCGTAGTTCGGGTACGGCCCTTCGATCAGCCGCGTGTAGATCTGGGTCCCCGCGGTGCGGAAGCCGAGGTGGTTCTCGCTCTTGCCGATCTCGACCTCGTCCTCGGCGTTGAAGAGCCGCCGGATCTGGTCGAGCGCCTTGGGGGGGACGATGAGTTTGGCCTCGTCGGCCACCCCGGTCTTGAGCGGGATGTCCATCTTGGCCAGCCGGTGCCCGTTGGTGGCCACCATCCGCATCCGGTCGCTCTTGAGCTCCCAGTGCACGCCGTTGAGGATCGGGCGGCTCTCTTCGGTGCTCGCCGCGAAGGCGACGTGGGCGATGAGCTTCTGGAGCTCGCCGGCGGTGCACTTCCAGCCGCCGTCGAACTTGACGGCCGGGAACGCCGGATACTCCTCGCGGGGCAGCCCGAGGAGCTTGAACTTGGCCCGGTTGCACTCGATCGCGACCCGCTGCTCGCCCGAGCTCGTCACCCGGATCGAGCCGCTCGGCAATTCGCGGACGATCTCGACCAGCTTCTTGGCCGGGAGGGTGATCGCCCCTTCCTGGTCGACCGAGGCGGCGATGGTCGTGCTGACGCTGATGTCGAGGTCGGTGCCCGACAGCCTGAGGCCGTCCTTCGTCGCCTCGACGAGGATGTTGGAGAGGACCGGCAGGGTCGTCTTGGCAGGCACGCTTGCCGCCACGGCCACGAGGCCCTGCTGGAGCTGATCCCGCGTGATGGTGAACTTCATCCCGCTCCCCGGTTTTCAGAGGCTAACAGAACTACTTCTAACCTAGTTTAACTAACTAGTAGTAGTAGTAGAGGGTGTGGAGACGTGGACCGTCGCTGCAACCCTCGCTGGCATCACGACCTGCGGTACTTTACCCGTGTGGGACGCGCGTGGACGTTCTGGATGATCGCGTCACTTCCTGGCGGTTATCCCCGAGTCATCCCCGCACCCACATCGACCGCATTCCACATGCGGACAACGTGGGGATTACTGCGCCGCGGTGAGCTCCTGGCGCGCCAGTTCGATGCGGTCGCGGAATGACCGGTCGCGCTGCATCTGGCGCTGCACTTTGTCCACCGAATGGATGACGGTGGAGTGGTCGCGGCCGCCGAACGCCTGCCCGATCTCGACCAGCTGCATCTGCAGGAGGTCGCGGGCGAGGTACATCGCGATCTGGCGGGGGACCGTGAGGGTCTTGATGCGCGCCTTGGAACGGAGCCCCTCGGGGGTGACGCCCCAGCGGCGGGCCACGACCTCCTGCACCCGGTCGATGCTCGGGAGGGCCCGGAGCGGGATCCCGGTCGCGTCCTCCGGGCGGATCTTGTCGGCCAGGGCCTCGCGGGCCAGGTCGATGGTGATCTCGCGGTGCTTGAGCGAGGCGAAGAGGAGCAGCTTGATGATGCACCCCTCGAGCTCGCGCACGTTGGACCGGACGTGCTCGCCGATGAAGCGGAGGACGTCGTCGGGGATCGTGGTCTCGAGGTGATCCTGCTGCTGCTTCTTCCGCAGGATCGCGATGCGGTGCTCGAGGTCGGGCTGGCCGATGTCGGCCACCATCCCCCACTCGAACCGGCTCACCAGCCGCGCCTCCAGCCCCGGGATCTCCTTGGGCGGGCGGTCGGAGGTGAGCACGATCTGCTTCTTCGCCTCGTAGAAGGCGTTGAAGGTATGGAAGAACTCCTCCTGGGTGGTCTCCTTGCCCGCGAGGAAGTGTGCGTCGTCCACCAGGAAGAGGTCGGCCGCCATCCGGTAGCGCCGCCGGAGCTCGGGCATCGACTTCCCCTGGATGGCCTCGATGACCTCGTTGATGAACTGCTCGGCCTGCACGTACAGGACCCGCGTCCCGGGGGCGCGGCCGCTCACCCGATGGGCGATCGCCTGCATCAGGTGGGTCTTGCCGAGGCCGGTGGGACCGTAGATGAAGAGGGGGTTGTAGCTCTTGCCGGGCGATTCGGCCACGGCATAGGCGGCCGCGGCGGCGAGTTCGTTGGACTTGCCGATGACGAACGTCTCGAACGTGTACCGCTCGTTGAGCGGCTGGGTGTTCGGATCGTTCTCCGTGCGGTGGGACGCGGCCCGGGCCTGGGGGACGAACAGGTCCATCTGGGGCCGCTCGCGCCGAGCGTCCTGCACCGTGAACGACACCGTGAGCGGTCGCCCCAGGACCCCCTCTGCCAGCCGGGAGAGGGTGTCCGCGTACTTGGCGGAGGCCCAATCGGCTGCGAACTGGTCCACGGCGCCGACCACCAGTCCCCCGTTCTCAAGGGCGATGGGCTCGGCCGGCTGGAGCCAGGTGCGGATGGTCTCTTGGGGCAGCTCGCGGTGCGCCTCGTCCAGGATCTTCTTCCAGGCGTCTTTGGCGGAGAGCTGCGGCATCGTCTTGAGGGGCGTCCAGCGGTCAGGGGTGAGCAAGGGCGGGACAGTATGCCGCCGCCGTGTGGAAAAGTCAACTTGGACGGTCGGACAGACGCACGGTCGCACGGTCGCACCTTCGCCAGATCCGATATCCACATCACATTTGTGACCTGTTTCGGCGACTCAGGGGCGGCCCGGAAGGCGCTGAGCGTCCGAGCGCCCGTGCGACCGTGCGCCTTGACCACAACCCCCTGTCCTGTCTATGTTTCCGGGCTTACTCAACACGAATTTTTCTGGGAGTAGCTGGCCATGATGCCGACCTATCGTCCGCGCAACCGTAAGCGGATCAACAAGCACGGATTCCGCGCCCGGATGGCGACCCGGTGGGGCCAGGCGACGCTGTCGCGCCGCCGCAAGAAGGGACGCAAGCGCCTCGTGGTCTCGATCGCTTCCAAGCACGGGGGCCGCTGACGGCGGAGCGGTTCCCGGCGGACGCGCGGATCGCGCGTGCCGCGGAGCTGCGCGCCGTGCAGGCGGAGGGTCGTCGTCGTCGCACGGCGCACCTCGAGATGATGTGGCGGGACAATCCAGCGGGCCGACCGCGACTGGGACTGATCGTACCACGGTTCCAGTTCACAGCGGTGGCCCGCAATCGTTTGCGGCGGCGCCTGAAGGAGATCTGGCGCCGCCAGTTGCAGGCGGGACTCCCGGCGGGGGACCTGGTGATCCGCGCCAAGCGGGAGGCCTACGGGATGAGCTTCGCGCAGATGCAGGTGCAGCTGCTGGAGTGGCGGGGGACCCTGTGACGGCGGACGGACGCACGGACGCACGGACGCACGATGGTGATCTCGGAGGGCCGGTCATCGGTGCGCCTGTGCGCCCGCCCGTCCGTGCGCTCAACCTCCCCCGGCTCCTGGGCTGGTATCTCATCCGCGGCTACCAGGTCACGATCGGTCCCGCGCTTCCTCCGTCGTGCCGGTTTTATCCTTCATGCTCGACCTACGCGCTCCAAGCGCTCGCCAAGTACGGACTCCTGCGGGGGTCATGGCTGGCCGCTCGGCGCCTGATGCGATGCCACCCGTTCCATCCGGGCGGCGTGGACCCCGTTCCCTGAAATAACGCATGGACCGACGATTCCTGGCCGCCATCGGCCTGATGATGCTCGTAGTGCTGGCGCCGACCATTCTGTACAAGCGCCCGCCCCGTCCGACCCCCGCGGCGGAGGTCCCGCCGAGCGTCGGCGCGCCCGACAGCGCGGCTGTGTCGCTCCCGGCCGCGCGCGCCCCGGGGGTCCGGAGTCCCGCGCCGACCGCGGTGCCGCCCTTGGCGGCCCCGCCGCCGGCCGCCGAAGACACCGTGGTGGTCCGCTCGGGGCTCTACCAGTACTCGCTCAGCACCCGCGGCGCCCGCGTCATCGGTGCCCAGCTGCTCCGCTACAAGTCGATGGCGGCGGGAGAACAGGCGGGGGCCGCGGAGCTGGTCCGGACCGGCGACGGGCTCTTTGCGCTGTCGCTGGTGACGGGGAACGACACCCTTTCGCTCGCCGATTGGCGGTTCTCGCCGAGTGTGACCGAGGTGCGGGTGTCGGGAGAGACCCCGGTGACCTTTACCGCCACAAGTGGCGGCACAACGGTCGAGCTCACGTACACGTTCAGCCCCGATGATTATCGGATGGCGGTGCGCGGGCGGGTGACAGGGCTGGGCCCCAACGGCGGGCTGCTGATCGTCGGGATGGGGGAGGGACTCCGCAACACCGAGGCCGACAGCTCGCTCAATGCGAACGACTTCGCCCTGGTGGTGCGGCGGGTGGCCAAGGATCCGGACGCGATCCTCTTCCGCAAGGTGGCGGTGGGCGAGACCCGCATCGAACCGGGGCCGTTCACCTGGGTCGCGGTCAAGTCGAAGTACTTCGTCCTCGGCGTCTTCGCCGGCGACTCCGCCGCCCGCTGGGCCGCGGCCGAGATGCGGCGCGCGGATCCCACCAAGGTGCCCCACTATGCAGGCCTCCGGTTGAGTTTGCCGGTGGCGGCCGACGGGAACTTCGGGTGGCGCAGCTACGCCGGCCCGATGGAGTATCCGCGGCTCGGGGCGATGGGCGACGAGTTCGATGACGTGAACCCCTACGGGTGGCCCGGGTTCCGGACCATCCTGCGACCCATCGCGCTCGGCTTCCGCTGGCTCTTCGTGCAGATGCACGAGCGGCTGGGGCTGACATACGGCCTGGTGTTGATCCTGTTCGGCCTGCTCGTGCGCGGCGTGCTCTGGCCGCTCAACCAGAAGGCGATGCGCTCGGCGATGGAGATGCAGGCCATCCAGCCGAAGCTCCAGGAGATCCAGGCCCGCTACAAGAATGATCCGCCGAAGCTGCAGCAGGCGATGTTCGCACTCTACAAGGAGCACGGCGTCAACCCGATGGGGGGCTGCTGGCCGATGCTGGTCCCGATGCCGGTCCTGCTGGCGCTCTTCTTCGTGCTGCAGGGGACCATCGAGCTCCGGGGGGTCTCGTTCCTCTGGTTCCCCGACCTGGCGCGCGCCGACCCGTTCTTCATCATCCCGGTGCTGAGCGGCCTGACGATGTTCGCGCTCTCCAAGCTGGGCCAGCGCGGGTTGCCGCCCAATCCGCAGGCGCAGATGATGATGTACATGATGCCGGTGATGATGACCTTCGTCGGGCTCAACTTCGCCAGCGGGTTGAACCTGTACTGGACCGCGAGCAACCTGGCGAGCCTCCCGCAGCAGTACCTCCTGGGGGAGGAGCGGCTGAAGCGGCAGGGGGCGGCGGTGGTGGTGGGCACCAAGAAGTAACAAGTGAGGGGTGAGGAGTGAGGAGTAAGGGGGTCCGGGGTGCGTCCGGGCCCCTGTTTCACTTCTCACTTCTCACTTCTCACCTCTCACTGCCGTTGTGACCCCCGTCACCAACCGCCTGCGCCCCACGGCATAGCCGACGCCATCCCCGTGGGGTACCTTAGAAGCCTGATGCAGACCTCCCTGCGCGCTGCCGGGCGTCTTGCGATTGCCGCCCTGCTCGTCGTTGCACTCGCCACCTGTACCGACCAGCCCACCGAGCCGGGCGGGGGCCACGCCGCGCAGGTCCGCTTCACGCCGGTCTTTGCCGCAAACTCCTTCTTCGCCGGGCTCCCGCTCGACAACATCACCGTCACGGTGGTCCGCCCCCCGGCCGAAACGCTGGTGGTGCGGAACGCGCCCTTTGCGGTGACCGATTCGGTGCTGCAGCTCGACGTCCCGGTGTTGCTCACCGCTCCGAGCGAGAGCCTCGAGGTCACGCTCGACCTGCTGAGCGGCACATCCCTCCTGTTCCGCGGCCAGGATACCCTGCTCGTCACCGCCGGCACCGGGACATCGGCGCCGCCGATCGCGATGACGTTCGTCGGCCCCGGCGCCAACATCGCGTTCCTGAACATCTCGCCGACCGACACGGTGCTGTCGTTCGGCGACACGCTCGTGTACGGGGCCACCGCCGCGACCGGCGGCGAGCAGTCCGTCACGACTTTCTATCTCCGCTGGTTCACCGGCACGCCCGGTGTCGCGATCCGATCCGACGGGCGCATCATCGCGCCCAGTCTCCGCGCGACGGTGATGATCCACGCCTGGACGCCGAGCGGCAAGGAGGACTCGACCACCCTGACGTTCGTGCCGGTACCGACCCAACTGCTCAAGATCTCGGGCGATCTCCAGAGCGACACCGTGAGCGACACCCTCAGCGCGGCATTCGTGGTCGAGGTGCGTGCGGCAGACAACTTGCCGGTGATGGGGGTGCCGGTGACGTTCGCTGCGGTCACGGTGGGGGGAGCGGTGGTCAGCTCCGGTGCCGTGACCGATTCGCTCGGGCGCGCCAGCACCATCGGCGTCCTGGGCGACACCGCCCGGACCTATTCGTATACCGCCACGATCGCCGGGGTGGCCCCGGTGACCTTCCAGGCCACCGCCAACGCCGGCCCCGCTGCCGCGATCGCCAAGGTGAGCGGTGACGCCCAGAGCGATACCGCCGGCCAGGTCCTGGTCCTGCCGCTGGTGGTGCGAGTGAGCGATGCCGGGAACAACCCGGTCGCGGGCGCGCCGGTGGCGTGGACCCGGATGGTCGGGAGCGGGGCCGTCTCGGCCGACACCGTGCTCACCGATGGAAGCGGGTCGGCGCAGATCAGCTACACCCTGGGTGCGCCGGGGGTCGACTCGATCGAGGCCCGGATCGCGGGCACCAGCGCCTTCGTGGTGTTCGGCGCCACGGCGGCGCCGGGAGGCGTGGATGTGGTGCTGATCTCGGGCGACCCGCAGACCGACACCGTGGCCCAGATGCTTCCGGCGCCCTTCGTGGTCGAGGTCCGGAACGTCGGCACCGCGACCCCGGTCCCGGGGGTGATGGTCTATTGGCAGATCCTCTACGGTGGGGGCGCGCTCACCGCCGACAGCACCCTCTCGGACAGCGTCGGACGAGCGCAGGTCAGCTACACGCTGGGCACCGTGAGCGGTACGGCAGAGATCTTTGCCGACGCGGCGGCCCCGGGACTGGACGTGATCTTCCACGTGACGGAGGTGGCCGCTGCGCCGGCGCGGCTCGCCTTCGTGACGCCGCCGCCGGACACGACTCCGGCGGGGGCGGTGCTGGTGCCGCAACCGGTGATCCAGGTCCGTGACAGCTTCGGGAATGGCGTCCTGCGGTCGGGGCTCACCATCCGCGCGGTGACGACCTCAATGGTCGTCGCCCCGCCGGTCCAGGCGACCGCGCCGGGGGGCCTGATGTTCTCCGGGTCCACGGCCGGGGTCGACAGCGCGATCACCGACCCGAGCGGCACGGCCACTTTCGCCGGCCTCATCGTCATCGGCACGGCCGGACCCGAGACCCTTCGCTTCACGGTCGATTCCCTGGCCCTCCCGACGCTCATCTCGAACGTGTTCCAGATCGTGCCTGGGACACCCTCGTCGGTGATCCCGGCGGCGGGGAGCGGGCAGACCGCCTTCGTCGATAGCCTGGTGACGGTGGCCCCCCAGGCGCTGGTGGTGGACGCGAGCGGCAACGGCGTCTCCGGTGTCACGGTCACCTTCGTGGTGACCGGCGGCGGCGGCTCGGTCACCGGTGGCACCCAGATTACCGACTCGCTGGGGTATGCCACGGTCGGGAGCTGGCGGATGGGCTCGGGGCCGGGAACGAACACCCTGGAGGCGCAAGTGAGTGGCGCCACCGCGGCGGTCTTCACCGCCAATGGTCAGCCGCTCACGCCGACGATCATCCTCCAACTGCTCGGCACCCCGGTGGTGGGTGTCGGACGGACGGCGCCGCTGCAGGTCCGGCTCAGCTCACCGGCGCCGGTCGGGGGTGTGAACGTCTCGGTGGCGAGCGACGCCCCGGGGACCGTCTCGGTCGGGTACCCGACGCTCAGCTTCGCGGCGGGTGACAGCATCCTCATCGACTCGTTGTATGCCTCCGCGGCGGGCATCGCAAACATCACCGCGAACGGACCCGGCTATGTCGGGGACACCCTGGCGGTGACCGGCTCGCTCAACCTGATCAGCCTGCCGACCACGCTCAACGTGCCCTACGGCGCGTCGACCAGCATCGCCATCACCCTGGGCCAGCCGGCCCCGGTGGGTGGCGCCGTGATCAGCCTGGTGAGCAGCGACCCGAGCCTGGTGGGGGTCCTGACCCCCACGGTGACGATCCCGCAGGGCGGCACCAGCGCCAACGGGACCCTCCAGGGGGTGGCGCTCGGCACCGTGACCGTGACGGCCACCAACCCCAACTTTGCCCCCGACCAGAGCACCGTCTCCACCACGGCGACGCTCAATATCGTGAACGGCTCACAGACGATCTACTCGACCATCCCGGTGGTGCAGACGCTCGAGTTCCGGAGCGCGGGGGCCCTCATCGCCGCGCCGGGGGGCGGGCTCGTCGTCACGATGGTCGCGCGTGACACCGCCTGTGTCGCGGTGCCGGCCACCGTGACCATCCTGGGTGGGCTGTCGTCGACGACCTTCACCCCGACCTCCGCGGGCGGGGCGCCCCTGCCGTGCACCACTCAGGTGGTGGCGACCTATCCCGGCGTGAATGCCGACAGCCTCGCCTACACGGTGAACCCGCCCCCGACGTCGACGCTGTACGGGACGGAGGTGGGGAGCGGGCTGGCGACGTACGCGTACGGGTACCTGGAGACGGGAGTGCCGACGCCGCGGACCATGGTGATCCGGAGCCTGGACACGACCAAGGTGCTGGTGGCGGTGG
>JANLXK010000236.1:0-2594 GCA_031365045.1 Gemmatimonadota bacterium
TTGAGCGCCGCGACCGTGCGGACCTCCATCCCCGCCGCGACCGCGGATCAGGGGGACGAGGCCTGGGTCACCACCAACCGGATGAAGTGCCTGATGGTCTGGGGACTGCTCGAAGGGGGGGTGGGGCTCTGCGCCATCGCCCTATTTCTGGGGGCCAATCCCTGGCCGGCGGGGGTGCTGGCGGCAGGGGGATTGGGGTTCCTGGCAAGCCAATCGCCGGGGACGCTGGCGGGGCACTGAGTGGGGATCGCCGCGATCAACCGGAGGCTGAAGCCTCCTCTCTGGAACGCGCCCTGAAGGGCTTGCACTGCTTTGGTCCCGATCGCTCCGAACATTGCTGCAGATAGCCCAATGACCGCGCTCGAGCCCGACGCGGTGTAAGCCCTTCAGTGCGTGTTTCGTAGAGGCGCCTTTAGGCGCCGGGCCGGGAACGAGAGCGCCCAATTTCAATGACAAAGCCCTCGCGCAGCGAGGGCTTTACATGAGGTGCAGCAACCCATACGCCCGCCAGGGGCGCCACTGTTCCGCGCGCGGGGCGCGCGGATCGGTTGAGGGGAAGGCATCGGGCCAGCCGAGCGCGCGCGTCGCGATGAGGGTCACCAGCTTCTCATCCATTCCCGGCAGCTCCCGCAAAGTCCGCGAGACCCGCTCCGCATCTCCACCGCGCTCCAGCACGATCCGCCCTGCGACGACCTCTTCAGCCAGCCGCACCAACAGCTCGGCCTTTCGCTTTCCGACGCCACACTTGATCAATCCATCGCATCCCACCTTCGCGATCTGCCGCGCGGTCGGGACGAGGCGGGCCATCCCCTCACTTCCTCCTTCTATAGAGGCGCCCAGATCCCGCACCACCCGCCCGGCAGCATCACCGACCAGCGCACGGAGAACGACCTCGAACCCGTCGACCGATCCCAGCAGCCGGAGCCCGGGGTGCCGGCGCACCGATGCGCCGAGGCCCCCCTGCGTCAGGTGCGCATCGATCGCCGTCGGCTCGGCGTCGAGATCGAAGAGCTGGCGCAGTCGCGCGAGGAGCGGCATCAGGACCGGGAGGAGGGACGGGCTTACTTTGATCGCGAGATGCTTCCTGGTCGGAACGTCCTCGACGCTGATGACCCCGAGCTTCCCCTCGAGGGCCACCGTTCGCGTGTACCGGAGCCCCTCGATCAGCTCCACCCCCGGGAGTGTCTCGCGCCGTAGCGTGTCGAGGAGCGAGTTCCAATCAAAGGGCGCGCGGTAAGCAAGGGAGAGGTGAACGGCGTCTTTCTGTTGACCGAGCGCCTTTGGACTCTCCCCCTTGCCCGGGCGGCGGAGCTCACGGGGACTCAGCCGGTACCGCTCCTGGAACAGCGCATTGAAGCGGCGCAGGCTCTGGAACCCGCTCGCGAACGCGATCCGCGTCACTGATAGCGTCGTATCGGCCAGGAGCCGCTTGGCGAGGAGCAACCGATGGGTCTGCGCCAACTCGAGCGGCGACACCCCGAAGGCCCGCTCCAATGCCCGGCGGAGGTGCCGCTCGCTTACGCCGAGTTCGGTGGCGAGGGTGCCGACCGAGGCGCCGTTCAAGGCCCCTGCTTGGATCCGGCGGGCGGCGTTGGCCGCGAGGCGCGGCACCGCATCGACCGGTGCCTTCCCGGGCGCGAGTTCCGGCCGGCACCTGAGACAGGGCCGGTACCCCGCCACCTCGGCCGCGGCGGCACTCTCGTAGAACCGGCGGCGCTCAGGATAGGAGACGCGCGCGGGGCAGACCGGCCGGCAATAGATGCCAGTGGAAGTGATCCCGACGAAGAAGACCCCGTCGAACCGGGCGTCCCGCGCGCGGAGCGCTCGGCTGTACGCCGCGGCATCGAGCCAGTCGGTACGGAGAGGAGTGAGAGTCATCGGTAAAGAGTACCAACTGGTACCTGAGACGACCAGCCGGATTCGGACATCCAAAGTCGGGGATTTCGATGGCCGGAAATGGCTCGCGGCCTCCTCGATCCCTACGTTGAGTTGCGTGGAGACCCGAACAGATGGACGGGAGCAGAGACCCTGAAAATCCTGAGAGCCCTGAAAGACCTGAAAGCCCTGAAAGCCCTGAACATTCTGAGAGCTTGATACAAGCCCGCAGTTTCAGGGTCTCAGGGATTTATGGGTTTTTGTCCCCGCCCATCTCAGTACACCACGTCGAATACATCAGCCAGAAATGGTGAAAGGGACCCGCCCACTCGAGCGAGTCCCCGAACGAACTCCGCCCCTGCGTCGTCAGACGATCAGCAGCACCAAAAGGACCACGAGCATGACCACCATCATGGTCGTCATCGTGATCGCGGTGCTGCTCCTCATCGCCTTGGCGTTCTCCTCCTTTGCCGCGGAGAGCGTCGCGGGGTGATCGTCGTTCTGGGCGAACAGAGGTGACGGCTGAGGAGCGGGGGTCGTCGCCGGAGCGGTCATGGGCACAGGCGCTGTGGGGGTCGCCGCTGCCGACGTGGGCTGCTGTGCAAGAAGCGGCACAGCGGCGATCGAGAGGACGAAGAGAGAACGCAGAGGCCGAGCGGCCGCGCGAAATATCTGATACATGTATGGACTCCCGGTTGAAAGGCACCCTGAATCTGGAT
>JANLXK010000255.1:0-16006 GCA_031365045.1 Gemmatimonadota bacterium
CCCCCCGTGTGTTGTGGGGGGGGGGGTGGGGGGCGGCGACACGGGGCGGGGGCTAGAAGAACCCGAACGCCGGGGGGGCCATCCCGTTCATCCGGAAGTTCGCGACGATCTGCCCGGCGGTCCACATCGTGTGCTGGTTGATCTCATCCCACACCTGCCATCCCGGGAGCTGCCTGGCCCCGAAGAGGTCGAAGATCTTGGCACGGTCGGCGGCGCTCTGCGCGGCGAGACGCCCTTCGGTGAAGTCGTACGCCGAGTTCACGAACGCCTTGAGCCCGGCCCGGGTGCCGTTGGCGGCCGCGGTGTCGGCGAAGCTCCAGCGGGCCGCGGGGCCGGTGTACCCCCCCGAGATGAAGGCCGCCGAGCCCGCCGCGTGCTGCACCTGCTCGGCGAAGCTGCGCTGGATCGGGGTGGCCTTGGCGCGGTAGAGGCGCTCGGGCATCGAGTCGGCGAACGAGAGCAACAGCCGGCGCTGTTCCTTCAGGGCGGCGAGCTGGACCTGTCGATAGCTGGCCGGCATCGGGTCCGCGGACTGCGCCGCCAGCGGCGCCGCGGCGCCGGCCAGGGCGAGGGAGAGCAAGAGTTTCCGCATCACTGCCTCGGGGGTGGAGGGTCGCACGGACGGATTGGTCTGGGGGTGCCTATCCAGAACGGGATAGGGTACTGCAAAGTTCCAGGGATGGCTAGTTGCGGAAGGCTGGGGTCGCCCAGAGCGTCATTCCGAACGGAGCGAGGAATCGGCCTGTGAGCGGGCCCATCCTTCGCTGCGCTCAGGATGACGCTGGTGGCGTCCACAGCCAACAGACCCCAAGTGGAGTCCATACCTACCCCCAGCTTGCCAGCTTGCCGTCTTGCCGTCTTGCCGTCTTGCCGCCTAGCCGTCTCCCCGTCTCGCGACCAAGTTTCGGGTATGCACTCCCCCCTCCGCACCGTCGCCCTCAAGATCCATCTCTTTCTCGGTCTCACCGGCGGCCTCGTCATCATGGTCCTCTGCCTGAGCGCGGCGAGCCTGGTATTCGAGCAGGAGATCACCCACGCGCTCTACCCGGAGCGCTACACGGTCCACGGCTCAGGCCCCACCATCCCCGTGCGGGTCGCCCTCGACTCGGCCCGCGCGGCGGTCCCGACGGGGAATATCGGGAGCATCCTGGTCTCCAGTGACTCCACCCGTCCCTGGGAAGCGAATGGCGGACAGGCGGGGCGGATCCTCCTCGATCCCTACACCGGCCACATCATCGCCGTGGCGCCTTTCCGGCTTCCCTTCTTCCAGAAGGCGATGGAGGTCCACCGTTGGCTCATGGCCGACGACCTCGGCGAGAAGATCACCGGTGCGGCGACGGTGATGTTCGTGATCCTCCTCTTCGCAGGACTCATCCTCTGGTGGCCGAGGACCAAGGGGATGCTCAAGGCGCGGATCAACCCCTTTGCGGTCTTCAGCAAGCACGGCGGCGGCCGCCGCCAGCTCCACGACCTCCACGTGGCCCTCGGCATCTGGTGCTGGCCCCTTCTCTTGTTCATGGCGCTCACCGGGCTTCCCGAAGCGTATGATTGGGGCTCGAAGGCGCTCTATCTCTTCACGGCTTCCCCTCACGCGCCGCCGCCTCCTGCCTCCGGTGGCGATTCCACGATGTCCACCATCTCGCTCGATTCCCTGATGACACTCGGTCGTGCGACCTTTCCCGAGGCGCGGCTCTGGAGCGCGCGTGCTGGAGGTCGGGGAAACGGTGCCATCGCCGTCGCGGCGATCCCCGCCGAGCAGCCGTCCGAGCGGAAGAGCGATGTGGCCTACTTCGACCGCCACACCGGTGTGCTGCTCCGGGTGGACCGTTGGGCCGACCTGCCGATCGGGTACCGTGCGCGCCGGATGATTGAGCCGGTCCACATCGGCGGAGGAATGGGACTCTTCAGCAAGGTGTCCTTCTTCCTCGCGACGCTGTTCGGCGCGAGCTTCCCGGTGACGGGATTCCTGATGTATCGGGCTGGGCTGCGTCACGCTGCAAGTTGAGAGTCAGGAAGTGGGAGTTCGGAGTTGGGAGGGGTGATGGTGTGGGATCGGTGCTCTCCGTGGCGATTCCCTCGAGGACACCCCTCCAGACCCCCAACTCCCAGCTACTTTCGGTGAGGCACCGATGAAAGTTGTGATCCCCGGTGGCAGCGGGCAGGTCGGCACCATCCTGGCGCGGCATTTCGACGCCAAGAAGGATGAAGTCGTCGTCCTCAGCCGAGAGTTTCGCGCGTATACGGGGTATCCGTGGCGGGTGGCGCCCTGGGACGGTCGTACCCTCGATACCTGGGCGCACGAGCTCGATGAGGCCGACGTGGTGATCGACCTCGCCGGCCGCAGCGTCAACTGCCGCTACACCCCCGCCAACCGCGGTGCGATCCTCGACTCCCGCGTCGATTCGGTGCGGGTGGTGGGGCAGGCGCTCGCCAAGGCGAAACCGCGCGTTCGCACCTGGCTCCAAGCCAGTACCGCGACGATCTACGCCCACCGCTACGACGCACCGAACGACGAGGCCACCGGGATCATCGGTGGCAAAGAACTCGATGTCCCCGCGAGCTGGGCATTCAGCATCGACGTCGCCCGCGCCTGGGAGTCCACGTTCAACGCCGCCGTCGCCCCGCGCACTCGCAAGGTCGCGCTCCGCTCCGCGATGGTGATGAGCCCCGACCGGGGCGGGATCTTCGACACGCTCCTCGGCTTGGTCCGTGTGGGGCTCGGCGGCACCGCCGGCGACGGCCGCCAGTACGTCTCGTGGATCCACGAGCAGGATTTCCTCCGGGCGATCGACTGGCTCCTGGCGCACCCGCACGTGACGGGCGCGGTGAACCTTGCGGCCCCGGAACCACTCCCCAACGCGGAGTTCATGCGGACGCTCCGTCAGGCGTGGGGGATGCCGGTAGGCCTGCCGGCCAAGGCATGGATGCTGGAGCTCGGCGCGATCTTTTTGCGGACCGAGACGGAGCTGATCCTCAAGAGCCGGCGGGTGGTGCCGGCGCGACTGCTCAAGGCGGGATTCACCTTTCAGCATCCCACGTGGCGGGAGGCCGCGATCCTGCTGTGTGATCGGGTGCGGGCGCGGTAGGAAGGAGTTGGGAGTTCGGAGTTGGGAGGGGTGCAACAGAAGCGCCCATTCATAGGAGCACGGGCCTCTGACATTCACCCCTCCAAACTCCAAACTCCAAACTCCTAACTCTTAACTCCCAACTCACAGATCTTTGCCGAACCTCCGCCCCGTCATCGGGTACCCGCACGCCTCATGGAACGCGTGCGCTCCGGCGCGTTCGCAGCCTGAGCGGCGCAGATCTTCACGCCAGCCGAGTGGTCCGCTGGGCGACGGCCCAGACCAGCGTGAGCACGCCGAAAGAGATCAATGGCGGCGGGACGCGAAAGATGTAGTAGAGGGCGGTGAGGGCGATGCACCCGGCCGTCATCACTGCCGCGGTCCGCGTGAGGACCCTCGCAGTCGCCTCGGTCGTCCCGGCGAGCACCAGGCCGAGGAGGGCGAGGATGGTGAGGGTGATACTCATCGTGAAGGCGAGGCCCTGGTGGATGTCCCAGAGGGAGGGGGACATCCCGAGCCCCATGTCGCCCGAAGTGTTCTGCATCGACTGCACGATCGGATCGATGTCAGGGGGCACCGGTCGGCTGCTGCCGTAGGTGTGAAAGCCCGCGAGACCCAGGGTGAGCAGGCTTGCCGTGGTATAGAGCCGGCGGCCGCGGGTGAAGAGCGTGGAGATCATCGGGACCTCATTGAGACCGGAAGAGTGCCGCACTCGGCACCGGGTAGAATGTCGCATCTCCTTGCCGCCGCCAGCCGAGCGCGAGCGTTCTCGCCCCGCCGCCCTGGAACATCACGATCCGCACCCGGTGGACCCCGGTACGGAGCGCGGCGGCGCCTTGTTTCGCGTCGGGGCCGTGGTAGCCGTCGTTGTCGACCGCCTTCTGGCCGTCGATCCAGAGCACGCTCCCATCGTCGGAGCTGAGGGAGAACTCGTAGAGCGCGTCGGTCTGGACCTGGATCCACCCATCGAGCGTTACCGCGAATCGTTCGGGGCGTTCGGTGCCTGCCAATTGCACGGTGGTGACAGCACTGGTCCGAAGGATCGGGAGCGCCGCCACCGCGGCGACGCTGTCGGCGCGCCCTTCGGCGTAGGCGTACGTGAGCCCGGGCTGCAGCCCGGTCGCGTCGGGTCGAGTGGCGTCGAGCCACGTCGCCCGGCGCCATGAGGCCGACCGCGGCATCCCGAGGCGGCCATCCGCGGCTTCGAGGCGGGCGGTCACGAGCGTCGGCGTGTCACTCAGTCGGAGGGGGAGCGGGTCGGTGTAGACTGCCGAGGCGAGAGTGGGGTCGCTGCCGTCCAACGTGTAATGGATCTTCCCGGTCGCCGGGGCCCGGAGGGTCACCGTCGCGCTCTCGGCCAGCGTCACCTCGTCGCCCCCTTCGAGACCGGCGACGTCGGGGATCCGGTAGTTCACCCGGAGCCCGTCGAGGGTGCGGAGCACGGTCGGGAGCCGGCCGGTGAACCCGGTCCAGTCGCGCGCGGCGGCGGGTGACCAGAGCACCTCGCTCAATGCCACCGCGCGCGGATAGACCATGTACTCGACGTGCTGCGGCGTCGCGACGTACTCGGTCCACATGTTGGCCTGCGCGCCGAGGATGTGACGGGCCTGCGCTGGTGTGAGCTCGGTCGGCACCGGTTCGTACGTGTAGACCTTCTCGAGCGGTATGTAGCCGCCGATGCTGAGGGGTTCGGTGCCTGGCGGTCCTTGGAGATGGTCGAAGTAGACGTGGCTTCCGGGGGTCATCACCACGTCGTGTCCCGCTTGGGCCGCCACGATCCCACCCGCGGTGCCGCGCCAGCTCATCACCGTCGCTTCAGGAGCGATCCCTCCTTCGAGGATCTCGTCCCAGCCGACGAGGCGTCGGCCGCGGGCGTTGAGGAAGCGTTCGATCCGACGCACGAACCAGCTCTGGAGCTCCTCCTCGTTGTGCAGTCCCTCGCGCCGCATCAGTTGCTGCGCGAACTGGCTCTGTTGCCACCGGATCTTGGGGACCTCGTCCCCCCCGGTGTGGATGTACTTCGACGGAAAGAGCGCCATCACCTGGGTGAGCACATCCTCGAGGAATTTGAAGGTGTGTTCGGTGGGACAATAGATGTCGTCCTCGACCCCCCAGACGGTGCCGACCTCGAATGGACCATCAGTGCATGCGAGCTCCGGGTACGCGGCGACCGCCGCCTTCGAGTGTCCCGGCATCTCGATCTCGGGAACGATCGTGACGTGGCGTTCGGCCGCGTACCGCACGACCTCGCGGATCTGCTCCTGGGTGTAGTACCCGCCGTAGGGGATCGAGTCGCCGATGTAGGGAGTGATGTTCCTCCCCAGGACCGTCTCGCGCCGCCAGGCGCCGACGCTGGTGAAGCGGGGATAACCGTTGATCTCGATCCGCCATCCCTGGTCATCGGTGAGGTGCCAGTGGAAGGTGTTGTACTTGTAGCGCGCCATCAGGTCGATGTAGCGCTCCACGAACTCGACCGGGAAGAAGTGGCGGCCCACGTCGAGATGGAGGCCGCGCCACTGGAAGCGGGGGCGGTCCCAGATCTCGAGCGCCGGGATCCCGCGTCCCGCGCCATTCCCCGGGGACGCGGCGAGCTGGCGAAGGGTCTGCAGTCCGTAAAAGACCCCTGCCCCCGACCGCGCCTCGAGCAATACACCGCGCGGCGTGACGCGCAGATGGTAGCTCTCCCGCAACGAATCGGGTCCGGGTCGGATCCGCACGGTGATGTCGGCGCGCACCGTCGAGGTCGCCGGCCGCGCCGGGATCCCGAAGCTCTCCTGTACGATCGCCCGCGCCTGAGCCATCGCTCGGTGCGCCTCGGCCGTGGTGCCGGCCGGTCCGGCGAGGGTGAACGAGGCTCCCGGCATCCACCGGCCCGTGTCCGCGTGGTACACCGCGGGCCAGGGGATCAGCGCCGGGCGTGCCGAGTCCACGGTCTGGGCGCCGAGGGGGATGGCGAGGGTGAGGCTGAAAAGAACAGAGAGTTGACGGATCATCGCTCGTGAAGCCTCACCCCCCCAGCCCCCTCTCCACATATGTGGAGAGGGGGAGCAGATCGCTGCAGGGCGTGAGGCGGAAGAAGGAATGGAGCTAGACGCTCAAATGACTCAAATACCGGAAACTCGCCGTGATGCTCGCCCACGGATCCACCGGCTCATCATGTTCGACGAAGTAATGCTCGATCCCGGCGCGCCGCCGGAGGGCGAAGATGGCGTTCCAGTCCAGCGCGCCGGCGCCGACATCCGACATCACGAAGTCGGGCGCGGGGCCTGCGTCCTTCACGTGGACGAGTGGGATCCGCCCCGGGTGGTCGCGCAGCCACTGCTTCGGGTCGCCCCCTCCCTTGGTGATCCAGAAGAGGTCCACCTCGAGATCCGCGACGTTGGGGTCGAGCCGCCGGGCGAGCCGTTCGAGCGGGATCTCGCCGTTGGCCCACGGGTGCAGATCCACGTCGTGGTTGTGATACCCGACCCGGAGCCCGTGGCGGTGCGCCCGTTCCCCGGCGGCATTCAGCAAGTCCGCGACCTCGTCATAGCGCGCCGGCCGGTGGTCCTCCTCGTCGAGCCCGGGGAAGATCAGCCAGTGATGCCCCATTCGCTCGGCGGTCTCCAGGGTCTCGTCCAACTTGGTCGTGAGTGCGTCCAAGCCGACATGCGCCGACGGGGACTTGAGTCCGTTGGCATCGAGGATCGCCCGGATCTGCGCCGGCGTCTTGCCGAACGATCCCCACCATTCGACCTCGTGGTAGCCGACACTCCGGATCCGGGCGAGGGTCCTGTCGATGTCGTGCCGAGCGGCGTCGCGCAGGGTATAGAGCTGGACCCCGAGCGGTCCGAGAGGCCTGAGCTTCGCAGGGAAGGCGAGGGCGTCGCGCCACCCGGGAGCCACCACGGCGGCGGCGAGCGACTGCGTGAACTCCCGGCGACTTGTCATGGAATTGAAGATGCGCCCGCGCACAGGGAGGCGCTAGGTTTGCGGCATGACGAACAGGATCGAGACCCTTCCCGCCATTCGCCTCGTAGGCCTCCGCTGCTTCGGACGCCGCGAGGAGCTTCCCGGCCGGGTGGCGCCCGCATGGCGGGAGCTCGCCCAGCGCGCACCGGAGATCGTGGGTCGACTCGATCCGGAACTCTTCTATGGAGTCAGCCCCGCGGCGCAGCACCTCGCTCCGCCGCCGGACGGGGTCTACATCTACTGGGCCTGCGTGCGCATCGCCTCCGACGCGCCGTTCCCCAAGGGATTGGGTCAGCTCCTTATCCCAGCGGGGCGATACGTGGTGGGAGACCTCGGTGGGGACACCCCCACGGACCCTGAGCGATGGGCCTTGGAGCGGATCGAAGGGGGAAAGGTGAGGGATATACTGCGACCTATCGGTGCGTAGTGGGACGGCGCGTTCACCACGGAGGTTCGGAGGACCACGGAGAGGCACGGAGGAAATAACTTGTGGTCCCAGGGGGAGATCCACTCAAGCGACCACAACAATCGCAGTTCTCCGTGGGTCTCCGTGCAACTCCGATCCTCCGTGGTGAACGGCGGCTGCTCCCTATCCCACCAGCGCCGCGCGCGCTGACTCGAGCGCGTCGGCCGTGCCCGTGAGCGCGAGTACATCTCCCTCGCGCAGCCGCTCCGCCGGCCCCGGGCTCGGGATCGGCGCACCATCACGCCGGATGGCCAGGACCGTGGCGCCTGTCCTTCCCCGCAGGTCGAGCTCCGCCAGCGAGCGCCCGACCCCTCGGCTCGCGGCCGTGAGCTGCACGGCGACGGTGGCGCCCAGCCCGGGCATCAAGTTCTGCACCTTGGTGATGGCGCGGAACTCACCCGTTGGTTCCGGGAGCGTGTAGCTCCGGAGTGCATCGACCACGGCTTCCGATCCCGCCCGTACGTGGCTGTCCAGGTCCGCCGCACTTCGCCAGAGCGCGGTGCCGAATCCCGCCAGGAGCCCCAGGAAAAGCACGGGTCCCGCATAACTCGGCAAGAACGGCTGGGCGAAAGCGAGAATCACCACCGTCACCACCATCACGACGGTCAATTGGAGGGTGACCTCAAGGCTTCGCCTCGGCGCGTGGTCGAAATCCACCCCGTGACGCGCCTTGGGGAGGGCGGAGGCCGCGAGGAGTCGACCCAACCGCCCCGCCAGCCGACCGATCCCGATGATGAGCGGCACCGCAAGCGCTGCAGCCAGGAGCGTCGCGATCGTCGCCGCCACCGGGTCGCCGACCTGGAGCCGCGCCGCGATCGACGCCACCACCCGCTCCGCGCCGAGCGTGACACCGATGACGAGCGCGGTGAGGGCTATGGTGTCGAGGAGGAGGAGCCGGACCACCCGCCGAGCTCCTGCCGTGCGGCGGGTGAACCGCCCGGTGCTGAGCTTCTCGACCCAGGCGCCGTAGAGGGTAGTGTAGGTCTGCAGCGCGTGCGGCAGTTTCCGGTCGACGAAGGCGGCCACGCGGCTGCTCCCGCCGACCATCAGGGGCGTCGTGAGGGTGGTGACGGCCGAGACGGCGACGGCCACCGGATAGAGGAAGTCGCGGGTGGCGCCAAGTGTAAGGCCGAGCCCGGCGATGATGAAGGAGAATTCGCCGATCTGAGCCAAGCTCATCCCTGCCTGGATCGAAGTACGCGCTCCCGCGCCGGTGACGAAGGCACCGACGGTGACGCTCAGGGTCATCCCGACCAGGATCACCACCGACAAGACGGCCACGGCGCCCCAGTGCGCGAACACGAGCCTCGGATCGATCATCAGGCCGACCGAGACGAAGAAGATCGCCGCGAAGAGGTCGCGGATCGGGTGGACCAGGTGCTCGATCTCCGCGCCCTTCTCCGATTCGGCCACCAAGGAGCCCGCCAGGAAGGCGCCGAGCGCCACCGAGTACCCCGCGGCGTTGGCCGCATAGGCGAACCCGAAACAGAGCGCGATGGTGGTGACGACGGTGATCTCCGGGCGCTCCAGGCGGAGCACCATCCGGACAAGGCGCGGCACGGTGAAGAGGCCGACCAGGAAGAGCACCGCCAGGAAAAGGGCCAGCCGCCCTACCGTGAACGAGAGTGCGCCGGCCGAGAGCCCCGATCCCGAGGCGATGCCGGTGAGCGTCGCCATCATCACCACCGCGATCAGGTCTTCGATCAGGAGGATCCCGACCACCAGGTCGCGCAGCTTCCCGCCGAGCTTTCGCTCGTCGTACGTCTTGACCACGATCGTCGTGCTCGAGATCGCGATGATGGCCCCCGTGAAAACGCTCTCGAGTGGTGTCCACCCGAAGGCACGTCCCACCAGAAAGCCGAGCCAGAGCATCACGCCGGCCTGGATGAGTGCGGTGACTCCGGCCGTCGGCCCGACGCGGACCAGCTTGGAAAGCGACGTCTCCAGCCCCAGCACGAACATCAGGAGGATGACGCCAAGCTCCGAGAGGGTCTGCACCACCGTGGGGTCCGCCACCAGGGAGACCGCCAGGTGCGGGCCGACGATGAGTCCCGCGAGGATATAACCGAGCACCACCGGCCAACGCAGCCGCTGGAAGATGATGGTGACGGCCGCGGCCACCCCGAGGACGACGGTGAGGGCCCGCAGGAAGCTCGCGGTGTCCTGCATCAGTTCAGGCGTACTTCCAGTTGCGCTGTTTCCCTGCCTTGACCCAGGCGAGCGTGGTCTTCAACCGTCCGGCCCGGGTCTCCGGGCGCTTCGCCTCGGTGATCCACTCGAGGTACTCCCGCCGCGCGCTCGGGCTGAACTCGGTCCACGCCGTCTTGGCCTTCGCGCTCTTCTGGAGCCCGGCGGCGAGGTCGGCAGGGGTGGGAAGGGCCTTCTTCGCAGACTTGGCCTTGGCCTTCGGCCGGACCCCTTCCTCGTTCAGCTTCGCTGCCTGCCTGATGAGTCCGATCAGGACCGCCTTGCTCGGAAGGTCCGTGAGCGAGGTGATCCGCCGGAAGTGACCCCGCGCCCCCCGCGACTTGGCCTTCCCCACGATCAGCGAGGCGCGGCAGAGCAACAGCGCACAGTGCTGCTTGAAGGCGGGAGTGATGCCGAGGATCCCGTGATGGACATAGCTCGGTGAGCCCCACTTGAGGGTCTCTTCCACGGCCGGCACGGCCGCATGCATCACCGCGCGGAGGTGGATCAGGATCGGCTTGGCGAAATCGGCCGAGCGGGCGATGTAGGCGTCGATGCGCTTGTCGCGAGAACCCATTGTTGCTCCGGAAGCATGGTTCGTTCACCACGGAGGATCGGAGGGACACGGAGATCCACGGAGAACAGCGTTCGTTGTGGTCGCTTGGGCGGAGCCCCCTTGAGACCACAACGGCCTTCCTCCGTGCCTCTCCGTGGAGCTCCGATCCTCCGTGGTGAATGGAAGATGTTACCTGCGCTGGACCAGGAACACGCCCCCGATGACGAAAAGGGCGCCGACGAAGCGGGTCGGGGTCAGGGCCTGCTGCGGGTAGCCGACCAGGCCGAACTGGTCGAGCACCAGCGATGCCACCATCTGTCCCGACACGATCACCGCCACCAGCGTCGCCGCGCCCAGGCGGGGAGCGAGGATGACCGCGAGATAGATGTAGGCCGCGCCGAGAAGGCCGCCGGACCAGTACCACCAGGGCATCCGGGCCGCCGCCTCACCGGTGGGGAGGGGGACGCGCATCACGATGTTCAGGCCGAGGAGGGCGACCGTGCCGACCGCGAAGGAGATGAACGCTGCGAGCATAGGGTGGCCGACGCCGATCCGGAGCTGGGCGTTGAGGCCGGACTGGATCGGGAGGACGACGCCGATCAGGAAGGCGGCGAGGAGAAGGGCGGGCATCAAGGCTCCGGGAGGGTGGCGATGGACGCCCTTCAAGATGCGTGCAGGTCGGGCGTGGCGCCACCGCCGGAAGGGGTAGAATTAGGGCGTGACACCCCTCCCGATCGACGAGATCCTCCCCGAACTCCGCCGCGTCCTCGCCGCCGGGAATGGGGCGGTGCTGCAGGCCCCTCCCGGTGCCGGCAAGACCACCCGCGTCCCCCTGGCGCTGCTGGACGAGCCGTGGCTCGCAGGGAAGAAGATCGTGATACTCGAGCCCCGGCGGCTCGCGGCCCGGATGGCGGCGGGGTACATGGGCGGACAGGCGGACGGGCGGACTGGCGGACTGGTCGGATACCGCATTCGACGCGATACGAGAGTCTCGCGCGATACCCGCATAGAGGTCGTGACGGAAGGGGTCCTCACCCGCATCTTCCGTTCCGATCCGGCGCTCGAGTCATACGGTCTCGTCATCTTCGACGAGTTCCACGAACGCTCCCTCCCCGGCGACCTCGGCCTCGCCCTCACGCTGCAGGCGCGCACGCTCCTCCGTCCCGACCTCCGGATCCTGGTGATGTCGGCCACCCTCGACGGCGCGCCGATCGCCGAACTGCTCGGCAATGCGCCGATCGTAACGAGTGAAGGACGCTCCTGGCCGGTCGAGACTCACTGGATCGGGCGGCCCAAGGACCAGCGGGTCGAGGCCGCCGTTGTGGCCGCCGTCAGGCGGGCTCTTGAAGAGGTCCCGACCGGCGACATCCTCGCCTTCCTCCCCGGCGCGCGCGAGATCCGCGCAGCACAGGGAATGTTGAGCTCGCTGCCCGACCGGATCGACGTGGTCCCCCTCTTCGGCGACCTGAAACAGGCCGAGCAGGATGAAGCGGTCCGTCCTGCGCCCACCGGCCGGCGAAAGGTCGTTCTCGCCACCAGCATCGCCGAGACGAGCCTCACGATCGAAGGGGTACGGATCGTGGTGGACGGTGGGATGTCGCGGGTGCCGAAGTTCTCCCCCCGGATCGGGATGACTCGGCTTACGACCGTGCGGGTGTCGCGCGCAAGCGCCGACCAGCGTCGCGGCCGCGCGGGGCGGCTCGGCCCCGGCGCCTGCTATCGGTGCTGGGACCAGATGGAAGAGCGGGGGCTGATCCTCCGCGGCACACCGGAGATCCTCGAGGCCGACCTGGCCCCGCTGGCGCTCGATCTGGCGGTGCAGGGCGCCGCACCGAGCGAGCTCCCCTGGCTCGATGCGCCTCCAGCGGCGGCGTACGCCCAGGCGGTCGAGTTGCTCACCGAGCTCGGCGCGCTGGATCACGGCGGACGGGTGACCGCGCACGGCATCGCGATGGCCGAGCTTGGCGTCCATCCACGACTCGCCCACATGTTGCTGAAAGGAGGCGAAGCCGCGCAGCTCGCCTGTCAGCTTGCCGCGCTGTTGGGCGAACGAGACATCCTGCGAGGGCAGGGGGGGCCGCCGGATCCAGACATCACCCTGCGCGTCGAGGCACTGAACGGACGCCGCACCGCCGATGTCGACGAAGGCGGTCTCCACCGCGTCCGTCAGGAGGCCCGCGCCCTCCTCGATCAATTGCCAAGAAAGCACGCAACACCCAACACTCAACACGCTGCACCAGCGCTGTTGGCCCTCGCCTATCCCGACCGCGTCGGCAAGCGCCGCCCCGGCCAGGAAGGCCGGTTCATCCTCCGGAACGGCCTCGGCGCAGTCACCACGGCGCCTTCGCTCGCGCGCGCCGAGTGGATCGTCGCGACCGAGCTCGACGGCGACCCGCAGGAGAGCAAGATCTATCTCGGTGTTGCCCTCGACGAAGGGGACGTGCTGGAGCTGTATGGCGACCAGATCGAACGGGTAGACGAGGTGACGTGGGACGTCGGCGCGGAGAAGGTGGTGGCCAAGCGGATCGAGCGGCTCGGCGCGATCATCCTGTCGGAGAAGTCGACGAACGATCCCGATCCCCAAGCAGTGTCGGAGGCCGTTGCGGCCGCGCTGGCGCGACAAGGTCTTACCCTCCTCCCCTGGCGCGATGACGCCCTCGAGCTCCGCGCGCGGCTCGCCTTCCTGCATGCCATCGACCCGAAGTGGCCCGATATGAGCGATGCGGCGCTCCAGGCGCGTGCGGACGAGTGGTTGGCGCCCCACCTGGTCAAGGTCCGGAAGAAGGGAGACCTTGCCAAGCTCGACCTCGCTCGGCTCATCGGTGAGATGCTCACCTGGGAACAGCGGACAAAGCTCGATGAACTGGCACCGACGCATCTCGAGGTGCCGAGTGGTTCGAGGATCAGGGTCGACTACACCGACACGAAGGCGCCGGTGCTGGCGGTGAAGCTGCAGGAGGTGTTCGGCTGGCTGGACACGCCGCGGCTGGGGGGCGGCAAGGTGCCGGTGACGCTCCACCTGCTGAGCCCCGCGCAGCGACCAGTGCAGGTCACCAAGGACCTCGCTAACTTCTGGAAGAACGGCTATTTCGAGGTCCGGAAGGATCTTCGGGGCCGGTATCCGAAGCATCCGTGGCCCGAGGATCCCCTGACCGCGCCGGCGACGAAACGGGCGAAGCCCCGGACCAGGTGACCACATGAACGTCTTGATCGAAGCCTGCGTCGACTCCGTCGCCTCCGCCCTCGCCGCCCAGGACGGCGGCGCCGGCCGGATCGAACTCTGCGATGCGCTGGTCGAAGGGGGGCTTACGCCGAGCGCGGGGAAGATCGCGCTCTGCTGTGCACGGCTCCGAATCCCGGTGGTGGTCCTGATCCGGCCGCGGGGCGGGGATTTCCTCTACGGCGACACTGACACCGAGGTGATGGTCCGCGACATCCGGGTCGCCAAGGAGCTCGGCGCCATGGGGGTCGCGATCGGTGCATTGAAGGCAGATGGCACGATCGACGAAGCCCGGATCTCCACACTGATCGCCGCCGCGCGCCCGATGGAGGTGGTCTTCCATCGCGCCTTCGATGGCACCCCCGATCCCTTCGTCGCGCTGGAGACCCTCACCAGGCTCGGCGTCGACCGCGTCCTCACCAGCGGGCAAGGGAAGACCGCGGTCGGGGGGATGCTCGTCCTCGAGGCCCTGGTGACCGCGGCCAAGGGACGGATCACGATCCTGGCGGGGGGTGGTATTGACGAAACGAACGCCCCCCGCCTCGTGGCCGCGGCGAGGGTGCAGGAGTTGCATATCCGGGGGACGACCGCGGTGATGAGCGAGATGACCTACAAGCGGCCCGGATTCGACCTAACCAAGCCGTTGATGCCGGACAACCTGCGCGCCGTGACCGATGCGGCGAGGGTGAGGGCGGTGGTGGTGGCGGTCGGCCCTACGCCCGCATGAACGCCGCACCCACCTGCTGGGCCCGCATCGTGGCGTAGAGCCCTGTGGGCTGGAGGCGGGCGCCCGGGACGAGGTTGGCCTTGAGCTCCTCGTACACCGCCGTGCGGTCCAGGTGGTTCCACTTGGCGATCTGTCCGGCCAGGAAGCGGGTGGCCTGGTTGCAGCAGGGGAAGGTGACCCCCTTGGCCCCAAGCCCGGTGATCGTCACGTTGGCCATCCAGGCCATGTCGGGGTGCCCGTCGGGGAGCATCAGGAAGGGATTGCGCGTCGCCTTCTTGTCCGTGATCGGGTCCTTCACCTTGAGCCTCTTGCCGAGCTCGTACTTCCCCCAGATCGCGTCGTTATAGGCGCAGGCGATGGCGGTGTGACGGATCACCACAGCCACGTTCACCTCTCCCTCGGCGGCACCGAGCACCTTCTTGCACCCATCCATGAAGGCATAGGCGTGCCAGAAGAGGTCCCCCTCACCGATCTCGGGGCCGTCGATGACCGCCTTGTACCTGGCGTTCCCGAGGGTCGTGGCCCAGGTGTCGTCCCACTGCATTGCCTGCGCCTGCCCCTGGGGGGTGGGCGTGGCGGCGGCCTGGGCCGCGGCGATGAATGGATCGGCCGCAGCTGCGGCGAGCACCACCCCGGAGGCGGCGATGCGGGCAAGGAATTCCCGGCGTTCGGTCACTTGGTCCCCTCGGTCTTCATCCGTTCCTTGATGCGCGCCAGGCTCTCCTTGAGCTCCGCCGCGATGATATCCGCCTTCCTCGAGACATCCGCCATCACATCCTGCGCCTGATCGCCCGCCTTGTTGGCGCGGGCCTTCAGCTCGTCGATCTTTCCTTCCAGGCGGGTCAGCTCTTCCCGCGCCTCGGACTTGGCCAGATGTGCCTGCACGCGCAGTTCATCGCGCTTCTGTTCGAGGTCCTTCATCGTGTCCTGCCACTTCGCTTTCCAGTCGGTCATACCGACCTCCAGTTCAGGGAACTCCTTAAGCCTACCCTCCCGCCCGTGGGGGGCAAGCGGAGCCCTTTAGAATCCGAATTTCCCCGGCGTCCCGGTCAGGCCCAGTTCATCGTCCGCCACTCTTTGCGCCAGGTCCCACGGGGCGCCACCATTCCGATTGGTCAGCACTATCACGGCCACTTTCTGGTCGGGATACATCACGTATCCGTTGGTGAAGCCGCGCGTCTCACCGTGGTGCGACAACCGTCGGAGCCCCCGGTCGGTGTCCACGAACCACCCCATCCCGTACGGCCCCGACGTCCCGTCGCTCAACGTGGCCGGGGTCCAGGCCCGCTGCTGCAGATCCGCGCCGGGAAGGGGAGCGGTCCAGAGGGCCCGGACCCACTTGGCCAGATCGTTGACGTTGGTGTACACCCCGCCGTCGCCCAGCACGGCGCTGGTGTTGCTCTGGTCGGTCCGGATCCACTTCCCGTCCTGCTCCGAGCTCCCGAACACCCGATGCGGCACCGTGTCGACCCCTTCGACGTGGGCCACGGTGCCGTTCATCCCGAGCGGCGCGAAGATCCGGTCGTGCAGGAAGGTCGCGAACTTCTTCCCGCTGGCCCGCTCCACGGTGAGCGCCAGGAGCGCGTAGCCCGAATTGCTGTACCGGTACTTGTCCCCCGGCGCGAAGTAGAGCGAGTCCGCCCGTGCCACCAGACTCGGCACATCGGCATCGTGCATCGGCGGGGCGCTGTCCGGGACGAAATCTTCATAGTCCCAGATCCCCGAGGTGTGGGTCAGGAGATGCCGCAGCTCGATCCCGTGGGCGTACTCCCGCATCCCCACGATCCGGTCGGTGATGGGATCGTCGAGCGAGAGCTGGCCGTCGTGCGCCAGG
>JANLXK010000261.1:0-10358 GCA_031365045.1 Gemmatimonadota bacterium
GGAGAACTAGCACATGGCCCGCGTCGTCGGCATCGGCGGGATCTTCTTCAAGGCACGCGATCCCAAGGCCCTGCAGGCCTGGTACCGTGATCACCTCGGCATCCCCGTCCAGACCTGGGGAGGTGCGAAGTTCGAGTGGAAGGACGAACCGAACGGGACCACGGCTTGGAGCATCTTCCCCGACTCCACCAAGTACCTCGAACCGAGCCAGGCCACTTTCATGGTGAACTACCGGGTGGCTGATCTGGTGCGGCTCCTGGCCGAACTCCGGTCGGAGGGGTGCCAGGTGCTGGAGAAGATGGATGAGTCGGAATTCGGGAAGTTCGGCTGGGTGATGGACCCTGAGGGGAACAAGGTCGAACTCTGGGAGCCGCCGCCGGGAACCTTCCCGGGATGAACGAATCGCTGACGCTCGACCCCAAGTCCACTGCGCTGGTCGTGATCGACCTCCAGCGCGGCATCCTCGCGCGCGAGACCTCGCCGCACGCCAACTCCGACGTGCTGGCGCGCTCGGTGAAGCTCGTCACCGCCTGTCGCAAGGCGGGGGTGCAGGTGGTGCTGGTGAATGTCGGCTTCTCTGCCGACGAGAAGGACCGACTGGGCCAGCCGGCCGACGCCCCCAATCCACCAGGGAAGGTCCCGCCCGGTTACAGCGACCTCGACCCGTCGCTCGGCAGCGCCGAGAGCGACCTGCTGATCACCAAGCGGCAGTGGGGTGCGTTCTATGGCACCGCACTCGACCAGCAGCTCCGCCGGCGGGGGATCAAGACGATCATCCTGTGCGGCATCGCGACCAACTTCGGCGTCGAATCGACCGCCCGCGACGCCTGGGAGCGGAACTACGAGCTCGTCTTCGCCGAGGACGCGATGGCGGGGATGGCCCCGGGGGCCCATGAGTTCGCCATCAAGACCATTTTCCCGCGACTCGGCCGGATCCGCCGGACCGGGGACATCCTCGCCGCCCTGCCGGCATGATCCACGTCATCGCCTTTCTCCATCTTCGCTCCGGTGTCCGGGCGGCGTTCCTCGAGACCTTCCGCGAACTGACGCCGCTGGTGCGGGCCGAGGCGGGGTGCCTCGAGTACATCCCGGTGGTCGATCACGCGCCGTACATGGGGTTCCAGAGCCCTGTGAGCGATGACGTCGTGGTCGTGGTCGAGAAGTGGGCGAGCCCCGCCGCCCTCGACGCCCACCTCGAGGCGGCGCACATGAAAGCGTGGGGCGCCAAGGTGGACCAGATGATGACCCGTCGGGTCATTCACGTGCTCGATCCAGCAGTATCCGGAGGTCGTTGATGCGTCGCATCCTCGTGGCAACCGCGTTCACTTCGCTTGCGCTCAGCGCAGGCCTCGCTGCCTGCAACACCCCTGAACGTGCGCCGGGGAGCGCTCCAACGCAGGCGCCCGCACAAGCGTCCACGCACGCTCCCGCCGACATCTCCCACGGTGAAGCGCCGATCGGGACCGGGGCCACTCCCGCGCCGATCGACGCCGTGGCGCCGTTGCGCGCGACGACCCACCGCCACAAGATCCGCCTCGAAATGCGGCACACCCGGATCGTCCTCACCGACGGGGTGCCATTCGACGCCTGGACCTTTGACAGGCAGGTACCCGGCCCGGCCCTCAGGGTCACCCTTGGCGACACCGTCGATTTCACCTTGGTGAACAAGGCGCCGATCCCGCACTCGATGGACTTCCACGCCGCCGAGGTCTCGCCGAGCCGGGTGTATGTCAACGTGAACCCGAACGATTCCCTGCAGTACCGGTTCGTGGCGCACGTGGCGGGGGCGTTCATGTATCACTGCGGCACCGCGCCCGTGGCGCTTCACATCGCCAGTGGGATGTACGGGGCGATCATCGTCGACCCGGTCCGTCCCCGCCCCGCGGCGCGCGAATACGTGCTGGTGCAGAGCGAGTTCTACACTCGTTCGGCGGGGGACAAGACCGACTCGACCGCGATGGCGATCGACTGGCAGAAGCTTCTCTCACTGGCACCGGATCACGTCGTCTTCAACGGACGGGCGGCGCAGTACGCCACCCATCCACTCCCAGTGAAGGCGCACGAGCTGGTGCGCATCTACCTCGTCAACGCCGGCCCCAACCGTGCCTCGGCGTTCCACGTGGTGGGGGCGATCTTCGAGCGGGTGTTCCAGGATGGGCGGGCGGCGCCGACCTTCGAAGGGATCCAGACGGTCGAGGTCCCGGTAGGTGGGGGCGCGATCTTCGAGCTCCGCCTCGCCGAACCGGGGAACTACCCCTTCGTGTCGCACGCCTTCGCCGACGCGACCAAGGGCGCCGTGGGGATCCTGCAGGCCAAATGAGCAGAGCCTTCGTCAATGACGACGCCGCAGGCGAGCCTCTCCCCGAGCACCGGTATCCGCTGCCGCCGAGGGAGGATCCGTCATTCCTGCGCGCGGCAGCGGAGGCGATGCTGCAGGGGGCGGACGCTGGTGATTCGATCGGGGCCGAGGAAGCGACCGGATTGGTCTGGGGTGCGACGGAGCTGGTGCCGGAGATGAAGTTGATCCTGGCCGAGGCCCGTCGGCGGAAGCGGGATCGTCAGGAGCAGTTGGCGGAGCGATTTCTGAAGGCGGCGGGGGAGGAGATCGAGTAGGGGTCAGGTCTGGGGGCTGCGCAGCGTCGCCACCGCGGCCTGCACTTCTTCCGTCGCGGCCACGTGGGCGGCGATCTCCTGGCAGACATCCCGCACCTTGCCGCTCACGGCCGCCTCCTCGAATCGCTCCTGTGCGATCCCGGCCCGAAGTGAGGCGAGCTGCAACCAGAGGGTCCGGAGCAGGCCGATCAAATGTTCCTGGCGCCGACCGACGGAGTCCCGTTGGTCGGCGAGTTTTTGGAGCAGCTGTCGCTGGCCTTCGAGAAGTTCGCGCATCTGGCGGCGACTGCCGGAATCTTCCCCTTCGTTCAGTCCGGTAAGCTGTCGTTCGACCTGCGCGAACTGGGCGGGGTCAAAGTCCTTGTCGAGCTGCACGATCTCGCGCTCGATGGCCGCGAGGGCCCGCGAGAGCCGACGTGCCGCACTCACGGCCTCCCCCGCCATGGCGTTCCCCGGCAGTTCCGCCGCCAGCCCGTCGATCCGGGCGAGGAGTTCAGGCACCGTGCGCGGCTCCCCGACGGCCGCGCCTGCCAGTGGGGCGGCCAGAAGGAGATGCCGGATATCTGGGCGTTGCCAGAAGGTGGAGGTGTTCGTCGCGCTCAGGAGCTTGAGGGCGTCCTTGTCACTGACGTTCGTCCGTTGGGCGAACCAGTGGACCGTTCCGATCGCGCCGAGGAAGGGAAGGACGATGAGGATGAAGCCGACGAGGAGGGTCCCCAGGGCGACCGGCACCGCCATGCCGGGCGGAAGGTCCCCGGGCGCGGAGTTGATCTTCATGATGAGGATCGAGCCGGTGACCATGGCGATCAGTCCGATGGCGATCACGCCTTGGAGGATCCGCGCCACCCGCAACAGCCGGGGGAGTCGATCCCAGACGCTTCCGGGGCGGCGGAGCGCTCGGGGCCACCAGGTCGGCCAGCTGTGCGGCTCCAGGAAGGCGATCCGAAGGATCTTGCGCCACCCCCACCCGACCCGCCGGGCGGGAAGTGCCGAATTGAGGACCAGGAGCACCGGGAGGGTGAGTGCACCCACGACAAAGGCCCATTTGTTCCAGGGCTTGATGTAGGTCATCGTCGTCAGCCCAGTGATGAGTGCGAAGAGCACCGGGATGGTGAGGCCGAGGACGATGGCCATCCCCTTCACACCGACCGAAGGAAGTCCCTCCGCCCCCGCGGGCATCTGCGATTCGAGGCCCGAGTCGTCACGCCAATTGAGCGCATCCTTGAGCGCTCTGCCGTCCTGCCACCGACGGTCGGCATCCTTGAGGAGGCACCGCTCGACAGCCTGGACGAGGAGTGGGGGCGCCTCGGGCGCGGCGAGCGCGAGCGAAGGGGGGGCGTTGAGGACGTGCTGGGTCAGGATCCCCTGGACCGTCTCGGCCTCGAAGGGTCGCCGTCCCGCGAGCAGCTCATAACCGACCACGCCGAGGGAATAGAGGTCACTCCGGCCATCCAGGGACTTGTCGGCCGTCGCCTGCTCCGGGCTCATGTAGTAGGGGGTGCCGACGATCGAGCCCTGGACGGTCAGGGTGGAGGTGTTGGCGGCCTGACGTGCCACTCCGAAATCGGCGAGCAGTGCGCGGCCGGTCTCCTCTTCGATCAGGATGTTGTCGGGCTTGATGTCGCGATGGACCACCCCACGGCGGTGGGCGTAGTCCAGGGCATCGGCGATCTCCGACAGGATCCGACGGACCTCGTCCGGGTGGAGACGGCCTTGTCGCGCAAGCCTGCCCGCGAGTCCTTCCCCCCGCACGAACCCCATCACGAAGAAGGGCATGCCCTCGGCTTCGCCGTACGAGTGGAGCGGGACGATATTCGGATGCGTCAACTGCGCCGCCGTCCGCGCCTCCCGGCGGAATCGCTCCCGCATCTCAGGATCGCGTGCCGCCTCGGCCGGCAGGATCTTGATCGCCACCTGTCGTTCGAGGAACCGCTCGAGCCCGAGGTAGACCGCCCCCATCCCTCCCCGCCCGAGGAGCCGTACGATCTCGTACTGATTCCCGAGCGCACGCTCGAGGGCCGCACGGAGCTGGTCGGTGTGGAGCGGAGCGGAAGTCATTCCCCAAATTGACGCACGGCGCCTAGATTCGTAAGACCTGACAATGACCCGCATCGACGCGACGCTGCTGCAGGAGGGGATCGAACGGACGTGGCACGCGGAGGAGCCCGCAGCCCACAGCCGAGGGCCCACAGCCCTTGTGGTGGTGCTCCACGGCGCGGGGAGCGAAGGGACCCGCTATCTCGACATGCAGGGGTGGGCCGAGGTCGCGCGGCGCGAAGGGGTGCTGGTGGTGGCACCCGATGCCCTCTACCCCGACCTCACCCGCCCTCCCCGTTTCCGCGACAATCCGCGGGTCTGGAACAGCGGCCGGGCGAAGCTGGGAGAGTCGCGCCCGCAGCTCGACGAGGGGGATTTCCTCCGGCTCATCGAGGACGATCTCCGCCGCCGTGGGATCGTGATCGACCAGCGCCGACGATATCTCGTCGGACACTCCAATGGCGCCGCGCTCGCCTGGAAGCTGCTGGCGGAGGAGCCGGAGCGCTGGGCGGCGGGGGTGTCGGTGGCCGGTGGCCTGGTGAACCTTCCGCCTCGGAACGGTCCTCCGAGGCCGCTGTTCGCGATCTTCGGTGACGCCGACCCTCTCGTCCCGCTGGCGGGTGGGGAGGTCGGACTCCTCTGGGGCCAGACCCGCACCGTTCCACCCGTCCTCGAAACACTTGGGAGCTGGGCCTCGTCAGAGGGACTGCCGACAGCGCCGCTTTCGCAGGAACCGGGTACGAAGATCAGCCGCTACGGCTGGGGTCCGCTCCTCTCCGCGGTGGTCGTCCACGGCCAAGGGCACGAATGGCCTGGGGGAGGATCGAGCGGACTCCCCCCGGAGATCATCGGCCCGCAAACGACGCATTTCGACGCGACCGCGGAGGCGTGGGAGTTTCTCAAGGAAAAAGAGATCCCAGTTCGCGGTGTGAAATCTTGATGGGAAGCTGGCCGAGGGGCGCGCGCCTCGCGCGCCCGCTGAGAGAAAAGATCCGTACGTGATAGGGCGGCCGGGGCGGCCGCCCCTCCCTGCCGTACCGTAGCTGACCCCCTCACCATCCGGAGTCCCGATGAACACCCAGGCCCTCACCAAGTCCGCGATCGTGTCGACCATCCTGCAGGTGATCATGGTGCTGGTGAATCATTACGCACCCAGCCTCGCGGGACCGATGCTTGCGCCGGTGGGGGGGACCGCGATCGGTGCGGTCGCGGGCCTGATGTACGGGATGGCCGCCAAAGGTGGCACGATGGGTCAGAATGCCGCCGGCGGTGGGGCCGCCGGAGCGATCGGGGGTGTGCTGGGCTCGGTGCTCTCACTGGGATTGGGGGACGTGCCGCTGATGACGGTTGCGGTGGCGGGCGGGAGCACACTGGTGTCCGGCGCGATCGGCGGGGTGCTGGGGCGGATGTTCGGGGGCCGCAGCTGACGGGGTGACTCGCTGAGGACGGCCTTCAAGGTCCCTTCACAATCGGTGCGTAGATTGTGGAGATGACCTCACACTCCGACTGGCGGTCCCGAGCGGTCTCCCCCGACGATGTGGTCCGCCACGTCGGTTCCGGCCACCGGGTCTACGTGCACGGCACCTCGGCCACCCCGACCCCCTTGCTCGAAGCGCTCGCCCGACGGACCGACGTCGAAGGGGTGCGCTTTTATCATTTGCACCTGGACGGCCCGGTCCCGACCGCCGACCCGGTACACGCGGGGCGGTTCCGCCACGTCGCGCTCTTCCTCTCGGCCCAGCTCCGTCATGCGGTGGCGGAAGGACGGGCCGACTTCATGCCGATCTTCCTCTCCGACATCCCCGGTCTCTTCACCAACGGGCGGGTGCCGCTGGACGCAGCGCTGCTGCAGCTCTCCCCTCCCGACGCGCACGGACTCTGCACCCTGGGCACCTCGGTGGAAGCCGCACGCGCGGCGGCCGATACCGCGGGCGTGCTGCTGGCGGAGATCAATCTCCAGATGCCGCGCACCCACGGAAACGCCTTCGTCCCGTTCGAACGGATCAGGGCGTTCACCGTCACCGACCGCCCCCTCATCGAGCACGTGGTCGGACCCGAGAATGCGGTGGAGGGAGCGATCGGGGCCCTCGTGGCCGACCTGGTCGAGGACGGCAGCACCCTGCAGGCGGGGATCGGGGGGATCCCCAATGCGGCGCTCCGGCGCCTGACGCACAAGCGTGACCTCGGGATCCACACGGAGATGTTCTCCGACGGGATGCTCGACCTCTGGGAGGCGGGAGCCATCACCAACCGCCACAAAGCGACCAGCGCAGGGCGGATCACCACGAGTTTCGTGACCGGGACCCGCCGCCTCTTCGATTTCGTGGACGACAACCCGCAGGTGGAGTTCCTCCCCTGCGACCGCACCAACGACACGCTGATCATCCACCGCAACCCCAAGGTCGTCGCGATCAATTCGGCGCTCTCGATCGACCTGACCGGCCAGGTGTGCGCCGATTCGCTGGGACATCGGATCTATTCCGGCATCGGGGGACAGATGGATTTCATGCGGGGGGCGGCGCGTTCGGCGGGCGGGAAACCGATCATCGCCCTCCCGTCGACCGCCTCGGGCGGCAAGGTGTCGCGGATCGTGACGGCTCTGGCTCCCGGATCGGGCGTGGTCACCACGCGGGGCCACGTGCACTACGTCGTGACCGAGTACGGGGTGGTGAACCTGCACGGACTTACCCTCCGGGAGCGGGGGGAGGCCCTGATCGCCATCGCGCATCCGGACATGCGGGGCGAACTTACCCGCGAGTCCCGGGCGATCCGGCACTTCACCCCCTGAAGCACTGATTGCGCCCGCGGCCCGCGGGCGGTAGCCTACCACTTCCCTCACTGGGTCCCTCGATGTCCCTCTGGCTCCGCCCCGTCGCCGGCGTGATCTTCGTCGCGGCGCTCGCTGTCCGTGCCACCGAGCGCCGGATGGTGAACGCCCTCGAGCTCGCGGGCGCCGTCACCCCCGAGAACGCGATCAAACTCCCCCTCACCAACTTCCTGAAGAAGTGGATGTTCCGGCGGCTCCTCAACGCCGGTGCGGTCGGGGAGACGATGGCGCAGCTCCAGTACATCAACGTGGTGGGCTACGCCGAGTACCGCGGGCGGCGTCGGCGGCGCGCCTTCTTCATCATCCCCGTGGTCGCCACCCTGGTCCTCCTGGCCTACTACCTCTCCCAAGGCTGATGACACCATTCCACTTCGCCTTTTTCGTGAAGGACCTCGGCGCCACCCGCCGCTTCTACGGCGACGTCCTCGGCTGCAAGGAAGGACGCTCGACCGACGCCTGGGTCGATTTCGACTTCTTCGGGCACCAGATCTCCTGTCACAATACCGGGACCCCGGTCCCGACCACCAACACCGGGAAGGTGGACGGCGTGGGAGTACCGATGCCGCACTTCGGCGCGGTGCTGGCGTGGGAGCAGTTCGAGGAGGTGGCGGGGCGGATCCGGAAGGCGGGGATCACGTTCATCATCGAGCCCCGCGGCCGGTACGAAGGACAGCCGGGCGAACAGCGGACGATGTTCCTGCTCGACCCGAGCGGGAACGCGCTTGAGTTCAAGGCGTTCAAGCACCCGCAGCACATCTTCACGGCGTGATCACGCCGGGTCGACGGAGCCGTTCACCACGGAGCTTCGAAGCGCCACGGAGAGGCACGGAGAAGGATCTCTGTGGTCGCTGGGCAAGCTCATTGCAGGGCCCACAATGACCCTCTCCGTGAATCTCTGTGTGACTCCGATCCTCCGTGGTGAACCGCCGATGATCACCCGCCAGAAGCCCACCGCGTGAACCATCCCGACGTCGTGGTGGTCGGTGCCGGTGTGGTCGGCGCGTCGGTGGCGTGGCACCTGGCGCGGCGGGGAGTGAAGGTGATCCTGCTCGACCGCGGCCAGGGAAAGGGCGACGGCTCCTCCGCCCGCGCCACCGGCGGCTTCCGGGCGCAGTACGGCACGGCGATCAACATCCGGCTGTCACTCCTCTCGCGCGCCAAGCTCCGCGCCTTCCGCGACGAGGTCGGCGCCGACCCGGGCTATGAACCGGCCGGGTATCTCTGGCTCGCCACGTCCGTGCGAGAACTCGCCACCCTGACCGAGGGGTGCAAGCTCCAGCGCGCCGAGGGCGTGACCGAGGCGACGGTGGTGACCACGGACGATATCCATCGGCTCAATCCTGCGGTCCACGATGCGAAGGTCGTCGGCGGGACCTGGTGCCCCACCGATGGATTCATCCGTCCGCTTTCGATCCTGGGGGGCTACCTCGCGGGCGCGCGGGCCATGGGTGTCGAGGTACGGTGGGACACAAGCGTACTCGGCGCCGAACGGAACGGCGAGTCGCTCGCGGCCGTAGTGACCGACCGAGGCCCCATCCCCTGCGGCGCCGTCGTGGTGGCGAGCGGTCCCTGGTCGGGGGAGGTGGGGCGGGCGCTCGGCGTCACCATCGCGGTCCAGCCGCTCCGGCGGCAGGTGGCGCCTACCGTACCGACCCAGACGCTGCCGAGCGGGATGCCGATGACGATCTGGGCCGGGGACGGATTCCACCTCCGGGTACGGAACGGGCGGGTCCTCCTCCTTCGGCCCACCGACGGCGACCCGCGCGACCCCTGGTCGACCTCCGTGGACGATGCCTGGGTGCAGGAAGTGACCACGATGGCGCATGCCCGGATCCCCGCGCTCCGCGATGTCCCGGTGGACCGCCTCGGCTGCTGGGCGGGTCTGTATGAGATGTCGCCCGACAAACATGCGCTGCTCGGCCGAGTCCATGGCGCGGCCAACGCCTATACCGCCAGCGGCAACAGCGGCCACGGCGTGATGCATTCTCCGGCCGAGGGCCAGTTGCTGAGCGAATTGATCGTTGACGGGGCGTTCCAGAGCCTCGATGCCACTGCGCTCCGCCCGACGCGCTTTGCGGAAGGTGCCCCCATCCAGGGCCCCGCGCTCCTCTAGAGGAGACACGGAGGCCACCGAGTACAACGGAGAGACACGGAGGAACGACTTGTTCAACAACCCGGACGCCGACCTTGGTACCACACATCAAAGCAGTACTCCGTGCATCTCCGTGGCCCTCCGCGCGCTCCGTGTCTCCTGCGGAGTCCTGCTGGCACTCACCGCCTGCACCCGACCCCAGCCGATGACCGGAGCGCAGATGGATTCCCTCTTTGCGGCCTACTCGGCCCCGGGCGCCCCGGGTGCGGCGGTGCTGGTCGTGCACGACAGCACCGTCACGATCCGCACCTACGGCCTGGCCGACGTCACGACGGGTGAGAAGGTCACGGCCGAGTCGGATTTTCGGCTGGCCTCGCTCACCAAGCAGCTCACCGCCACCGCCATCCTGCTCCTGGCGCACGACGGCCAGCTCTCGCTCGACGATCCCATCACCGACCGGATCGTCGGGATGCGAGAGTACGCCCACGGGATCAAGCTCCGGCATCTCCTCACTCACACGTCGGGGATATGGGACTACGAAGACTTCGTCCCGGACAGCGCTCCGCCGATGCACGACGACGACGTGCCGAGTCTCGTGGCGCGGGCGGACTCGCTCTACTTCGCGCCGGGGGAGAAGTACCGCTACAGCAATTCGGGATACGCGCTCCTGGCGCTCACCGTGGAGCGGGCGAGCGGGAAGCCGTTCGCGACCTTCCTGCACGATCGGATCTTCGCGCCGCTCGGGATGAACGGCACCGTGGCCCACGTCGAAGGCGTCGACACGGTGCC
>JANLXK010000271.1:0-4499 GCA_031365045.1 Gemmatimonadota bacterium
AAGCAGCTGATGACCTACCCGTGGCAGAACATCGCCGAGAAGTACCCGGTGGGCACCCGCGTGCAGGGCAAGGTGGTCTCGATCACCAACTACGGCGCGTTCGTGGAGCTGGAGCCGGGCATCGAAGGCCTGGTGCACATCTCCGAGATGAGCTGGACCCGCAACGTCCGGCACCCGAGCAAGATCGTCTCGATCGGTGAGACCATCGACGCCGTGGTGCTCAAGGTCGACGAGTCCGAGGAGAAGATCTCCCTCGGCATGAAGCAGACCGAGCAGGATCCGTGGCAGCTCCTGCCGCTCAAGTTCCCGGCTGGCACCCGCCTCGCGGGCAAGGTCCGGAACCTGACGAGCTTCGGCGCCTTCGTCGAGATCGAGCCGGGCATCGACGGCCTGATCCACATCTCCGACATGTCCTGGACCAAGCGCGTCCAGCACCCGTCCGAAGTCGTGAAGAAGGGCGACGCGGTTGACGTCGTGATCCTCAACATCGACAGCGACAACAAGCGGATCTCCCTCGGCCTCAAGCAGGCCCAGGAGGATCCGTGGCTCAAGATCGGCGAGACCTATCCGATCGGCACCGAGCTCCGCGGCGCCGTCAACCGGATGATGGACAAGGGCGTCGTCGTGGACCTCGGGAAGGACCTCGAAGGGTTCGTCCCGATGAGCCAGCTCGGCATCCCGGACCTCGAGAAGCCCGAGGACGCGGTCAAGGAAGGGCAGCCCGTGGACCTCAAGGTCCTCGAGGTCGACCCGATCCACCACCGCATCGTCCTCGCGGTCATCGGATACCCGGACGTGCCGTTCACCGCCCCGGCCAAGCCGGTCATCCCCGCGGACGACGTCGAGTAGTCCCCGCGACCGACCCCGTTCTCCCGAAGCCCCGGCCCGCAAGGTCGGGGCTTCGTGCATGTGAGCAGAGGCCGTTCACCACGGAGGATCGGAGTGCCACGGAGAGGCACGGAGTGGGTTATTGTGGCCCGGACCGCAAAGATCGGATGACGAGTCCGGACTGCTTGGACCACACATTGGAGAATGTCGCTTCTCTTGCCCGTCACCCACGCCCTCTCGGACAGGGTCATTGCGTCGGCGATCTCAGTTCACCGCCAACTCGGTCCCGGGCTCCTTGAGTCGGCCTACCAGCGATGCCTCGAGATGGAGCTTGGCGCCCGAGGAGTCCCATTCGTTTCGGAGGCCCCGCTACATCTCGAATACAAGGGTGGGACCGTTCGGGACGTGTATCGGATCGATCTCCTGATCGATGATCGCCTGGTCGTCGAACTCAAGTCGGTCGAGAAGTTGTTACCGTTGCACACGAGTCAATTGCTCACCTACCTGAAGTTGGGTGGTTTCACCTCTGGACTGCTGATCAACTTCAACGTGCCAGTCTTGAAGGATGGATTGAAGCGAGTTCTCCTCTGAGGGACCACCAAGCCCCTTTCCGTGCCTCTCCGTGTCCCTCCGATCCTCCGTGGTGAACACCGCCGGCAACCTTGAGAAGCCCTGCCGTTTGGGACACATTAGGGCATGCCCACGCCACGTGAACTCCTCGACCTTCTGCACCAGAAGACCGCCCAGGCCGAGCAGGGCGGCGGTCCCGACCGCGTCGCCGCGCAGCACAAGAAAGGGAAGCTCACCGCCCGCGAGCGGCTCGACCTCCTGCTCGATCCCGGCTCCTTCGTCGAGACCGACCGCTTCGTCACCCACCGCGCCACCGACTTCGGCCTCGCCGACCAGGTCTTCCTCGGCGACGGCGTCGTCACCGGCCACGGCCGGATCGACGGGCGGCTGGTGTACGTCTTCAGCCAGGACTTCACCGTCTTCGGCGGGTCGCTCTCCGAGTCGCACGCGGCCAAGATCTGCAAGATCATGGACCTCGCCGTCCGGAACGGGGCGCCGGTCATCGGCCTCAACGACTCCGGCGGCGCCCGCATCCAGGAGGGCGTCGTCTCGCTCGGGGGCTACGCTGACATCTTCCTCCGCAACACGATGGCCTCGGGCGTGATCCCGCAGCTCTCCGCCATCCTTGGTCCCTGCGCCGGCGGGGCGGTGTACAGTCCGGCCATCACCGACTTCGTCGCGATGGTCCGCGGCTCGAGCTACATGTTCGTCACCGGTCCCAACGTGGTGAAGACGGTCACCCACGAGGACGTGACCTTCGAACAGCTCGGCGGCGCCGACACCCACGCCTCCACCAGCGGCGTGTCGCACCTGACGTACGACTCCGAGCCCGCCTGCCTCCTCGGGATGCGGGAGTTGCTCGGCTACCTCCCGTCCAACAACATGGACGACGCCCCCACGGTCCCGACCGACGATCCGGTCGACCGGCGCGACGAGGCCCTCCTCGATGTCATCCCCGATACCCCCGCCAAGCCGTACGACATGCACGACGTCATCCGGCGCGTGGTCGACGACGGTCGCTTCTTCGAGATCCACGGGGAGTTCGCCGGCAACCTGCTGGTCGGGTTCGCGCGCCTTGGCGGCCGGTCGGTCGGGGTCGTGGCCAACCAGCCGGCGGTGCTCGCCGGCGTGCTCGACATCAACGCCTCCGTGAAGGGAGCGCGCTTCATCCGCTTCTGTGATGCCTTCAACATCCCCCTCATCACCTTTGAGGATGTCCCCGGGTTCCTGCCGGGACTCGCCCAGGAGCAGGGGGGGATCATCCGCCACGGCGCGAAGCTGCTCTATGCGTACTGCGAGGCGACGGTGCCCAAGCTCACCGTCATCACCCGGAAGGCGTACGGCGGGGCGTATGACGTGATGAGCTCCAAGCACATCCGCGGTGACCTGAACCTCGCCTGGCCCACGGCCGAGATCGCCGTGATGGGTCCGAAGGGGGCGGTCGAGATCCTGTACAAGGACCGGATCGCCAAGGCGAAGGACAAGGTGGCCGAGGCCCAGGCGCTGACCGACGAATACACCGCCAAGTTCGCCAATCCGTACCAGGCGGCGGCGCGCGGCTATGTGGACGATGTGATCGACCCCCGGGATACCCGGGCCCGCCTCATCGAGGGGCTCCGGGCCCTGGCCACCAAACGCGACAAGAACCCTCCCAAGAAGCACGGGTGCATCCCCCTCTGACCCGAGTGGGATGAGTGTTGGGTGTTGCGTGTTGTGGTTTCGGGAACGGGCTTTCGGACCCAATACCCAATACCCAACACCCCCTCCCCCCGGCCGTGCGCTCCGGGCCCCCTCTGGCGTCCCCCGGTGAACAGAGGATAGCTTCTTGGGGCCACCTATGACCCATCCCCGCCACCCCCTCCTCGGCCTCGCGGCCGTGGCCACAGGCCTTCTGGCCCTCTGGCCCTCTGGCCCACTGGCCGCGCAGGGCGCGATCAACCCGGTGGTCGCCCCGCACGCGGCCGATATGGCGCGGGCCGGGGAGCGGCAGGCGGCCAAGACCTACCTGGGCGGATACCTCGCGCGCTCCACCGACGATCCCAAGGCGTGGCTCCAGCTCGGCAAGATCTATCTCACCGATGCGCGGGAATGGCACTTCCGCGGCCACGTCGGTGAACCGGACGCCTCCCTTCTCCTCGACTTCGCCGCCACCTCGCTCGACCAGACCATCCGGCTCCAGGAAGACTCGGGCTCCGTCCTGCGCGGGTACGTCCAGATGGGGCGTGACCTCATCCTCATCGAGGACCTCGGCTGGGAGGGCGCACATATCCAGCGCGAGCGAGGCGCGGTCGACCTCCCGCCGGCGCTGATCGAGCTGGGCCTTAACCTTGTCGCGTCCTGTCCGAGCGGCGGCGTCCTGCTCACGGGCGACCCACTCGAGAGCCTCGCGGTCTGGTTCGCCACCTTCGAGCTGGGACGTCGTCCTGACCTGCTCTCCCTCCAGCCGAGCCTCTACGCCACGGATGCGCGCTATCGCGCCCAGTTGGCGCGTTCCCTCGGGGTGGATTCGTCGGTCGCGGTGCAGCGGGCCCTCGCCTTGGTGGCCGCCCATCGCGCGGTGTGCCTCTCGCCCCTCGGCGAGGCGGCCGCGATGCCCGACGGGCCCCGCACCGCGGTGCGGCTGGTGCTCGTCACCGGCCCGGCCACCGCGCCCGCCGACATGCACCTCTCGTTCAGCGAGCTCATCGCCGCCGAGCGGATCGGCCGGTCGGTCTGGGTCCCCGAGATCCTCCACATCTATCAGGTCGCCTCGCAGTCCAACCCGCTCCTCTGTCAGAGCCTCTTCGCCCAGCTGGGCGACAGGCCGGTGGGGGCGTGCGGCAGGTAATTGGGAGTTGGGAGTCGGGAGTTGGGAGTTAACTGCTAGGAGCTAGGGTCGAGGGGACCCTGCTGCTAGCTTTGTTCGTTCCAGCACCCCTCACAACTCCCAGCTCCCGACTCTTGCCAGCGCCCACCCGCGTCCTCATCGCCAACCGCGGCGAGATCGCCCTCCGCATCATCCGCGCTTGCCGCGAGATGGGTATAGAGACCGTCGCGATTTTCAGCGAGGCGGATCGAGGCTCCCAGTATCTGGAGTTGGCCGACGAAGCCTATTGCGTGGG
>JANLXK010000301.1:0-1568 GCA_031365045.1 Gemmatimonadota bacterium
CTCGACCTGCTCGACACCGCCGACACCGATCTCCGTGCCCTCGCGACCAAGCGCGAAGCGGCCGAGGCGGCGCTGCGGGGTGCGGCCGTGAAGCTCACCGCCAAGCGCACCGAGGCCGCCGGGCGGCTCGGCCGCGCCGTCGGCAAGCTCCTCCCCCAGCTCGGCCTCCCCGGCGGGAGGCTCGAGGTGGCGATGGAGCCGCTGGTCGAGCCGCAGGCGCACGGCGGGGAACAGGTGACCTTCACCGTGCGGCTCAACCAGGGGATCGAGGCGCGTCCCTTGGCCAAGACCGCGTCGGGGGGCGAGCTCTCGCGGTTGATGCTCGCGCTCAAGGTCGTGCTCGCCGGTCACGACGACGTGCCGACCCTCATTTTCGACGAGGTCGACGCCGGGATCGGCGGCGAGGTGGGGACGCAGGTGGGGGACGCCCTGGCGCAGGTCGCGTCCAAGCGTCAGGTGCTGGTCGTGACCCACCTCCCGCAGATCGCCGCCTGCGCCGACCGGCATCTGGTCGTGTCGAAGGCGGCCAAGGGCGGGGTCGCCACCAGCGACGTGCAGACCATCCACGGCGAGGACCGCATCACCGAGCTCGCCCGGATGCTGGGCGACGCCGATGCGGCCACGGCGCGGAAGCACGCGGAGAGTCTGCTCTCGAAATAGGAGTTGGACTCGCGCGCGGGGTCATCCTGAGCGCAGCGAAGGATCGACTCGACATTGCCCGGTCGCTGTCAGGATGGCGACGGGGCAACGCTGGGAAGATGCTTCGCTGCGCTCAGGATGACTCCGATGTGTTGCGCACATCTGTCAACGACGACGGCGTCTTGCCCCAACCAGAGCTTGTAGAACGCCCGCACCTGGAACCAGACCGTCCTGGTCTGGTCCACCCGTCCCCCCGATGCCGACACGATCTTGCGGTAGGCCCAGCGCGCCTCGATCGGTGTGCCGGTCCCGCGGATCCCCGCCCAGCTCGAGTAGGTCATCCCCACCTGGAGGGACGTTGCCCTCCGGTCGGTGTCGATCGCGAGGTCGGACGCATTAACGCCCGCCACCGGGGTGCCGCTGTAGGCCACGACGTCGGCGCCGTGGTGCCAGCGGAATGCCCCGAACGCCAGCGCGAACCCCGGCGCCAGCCGGATGAACGGCTCGACGCCGAGCGTCAGCTCATCTCCCGGGTCGCGCCGCACCTCGGCGAGGCGATACTGGTAGGCGAGCGGCTGGGAGGGGGCGTAGATGCGGCGTTGCAGTGTTGCCGCCAGCTGCCGATTGTAGTCGGCACTGAGGCGCATGCCGACGAACCCTCGCGCCAAGTCTGCGGCCACCCGCCCCTCGAGGTCGGTCTGACCATCGCCGGTGGCGAGGTCGAAGAAGTTGTCGCTCCGGTCGAGGAGACCGGTGGGGAGGCGGACGAGACCGGAGGCCGCGATGCGAAGGACGGGGCGGTCGATCAAGGTGTACGCCAGTCCGACCTCGCTGTCCCCGGGACGGAAGATCGCCTGGTCCCCTCGCAGGAAGGCCCGGACCTCACCGGTCCCGGAGGTGATGAAGCTGCGGAACTCGGTCTCGCTCAG
>JANLXK010000344.1:0-15514 GCA_031365045.1 Gemmatimonadota bacterium
GTCCAGCGCCTCGCCACAGATATACAGCCCCGGCCGCACCCTGCTCTCCATCGTCTGCGGTACGATCTCCGCCAGTGCCACGCCGCCCCCCGTCACCTCAGCCTTCTTGTACCCCTCGTCTCCTGTGTAAGGGAGTGGCCAGGAGGTAAGAGTCGAGAGTAGAGAGTTACGCTCGTCCTTTCGCAACTGTGCGACCGTGCGATCGGCCGGCACGCCGCTCTCGGCGAATAACGTCTCCGCCAGCCGCTCGGGGAGATGCTGCTTCAGCACGTTGGCGACGAGCTTGGTGCCCCCGGTGAGCTCCCGCTCCCACTCGGCGCGTGTGAGTGTGCCCCAACTCACGAGAAGCCTGGCCGAGGGGCGGCCGCCTCGGCCGCCCTCTGTCGGGACCCCTACGTCCTCTTCAAGGGCGCGCGCGGGCGCGCGCCCCTCGGCCAGCGTCAAATGACTCACATTCAACGCCGCCGGGCCGCTCCACCCCCGATGCGTCACCAGGAACCCGCCGCTGGTGCGGAACGCCTTTCGGGCGCCCGAGGACGGGCGCCCCTCGGCGCGGATGGTGACCGGGAGGGAGATCCCCGCGAGATGCGCGTACCGGTGCGGCGTGAGGGTGATCGGCGCCAGCGCCGGATGGGTCGGATGGATCGTGTGCCCCAGCAGCTCGAGGATCTTGAGCCCGACCCCGTCGGAGCCGGTGTTGGGGACCGACAGTCCTCCGGTCGCAATGATCACCCGTGACGCCTGGATGACGCCGAGGTCTGTAACGACCTCCCAGAGGGTCGCGGGTCGCGGGTCGCGGGTCGCGACGGGCCTGACCCCGACCACCGTGACCTCGAACGTGATCTCCGCCCCCTGCTTCCGCGCCCAATTGAGCAGACCATCGCGCACATCGCGCGCCTTGTCGCTCACCGGGAAGAGCTTCCCGCTCGCTTCCTCGAGCTTCAAGGGGATGCCGAGCTCCTCCTCGAAGAAGGCGCGCTGTTCCGCGAGCGGCCAGCTCCGGAGGATCTGCTTCACGATGTTGGGGGAGCTCTGGGTGACGAATTGCGCGGGATCGACCACCGAGGGGAGGATATTGCACCGGCCGCCACCGGAGATGAGGATCTTCCGGCCCCCGTCCTTGGTGCGTTCGAGGAGCTGGACCTGCGCTCCTGCGCGCGCCGCGAACCCCGCCGCGACGATCCCCGCCGCGCCGGCACCTACGACGACGACCGGTAGAGTTGGGATGCTCATGGCAAGCGTAGTTCACCACGGAGTTTCGGAGTTGCACGGAGATCCACGGAGAACAGCAATTGTTGTGGTCTCATCAAGGAGCTCCCCTTGAGACCACAAAGTATTTCCTCCGTGCCTCTCCGTGTACCTCCGATCCTCCGTGGTGAACACCCTCTGCAACCTTGCACCTATCGGACCCCGACGGTCGCTTCGACGATCGCGGCCAGCTGCGACAACTCGAACGGCTTCTCCAGCACCGGCCGGTCCACCCGCGCCAGGAACGCCGCGGTCTCGGGGCTCGCCGTGTCCCCGGTCGCGAAGATGAACCGGCTCAGCACCCCCGGGCGCTGGTCCGTCAAACGCGCGTGGAGCTCGATCCCCGACATCCCCGGCATCCGGAGGTCGCAGAGCACCAGCCCGTAGGTCTCCTCGGTCGGCGCCGCCATGAGCAGCGCCAGCCCCTGCGCCCCGTCCACCGCCTCATCCACCGACCACCCCTGCCGTTCGAACCAGCGCCGGAGCGCCATCCGCACCGCCGCCTCGTCGTCGATGAGGAGCACGGTGGAGGGACGCACCGACGCTCCCCGGCCATATCCCGCTGAGGGCACCGCCGCCGCCGCTACCGGCGCGATCTTCCCCGCCGGGACGATCACGGTGAAGCGCGCCCCGCTCCCCGGCACATTCTCGACCTCGATCTTGCCGCGATGCTGCTCCACGATACCGAGCGACACCGAGAGCCCGAGGCCGGTCCCCTGCCCCGCCGGTTTGGTGGTGAAAAAAGGCTCGAAGAGCCGGGGACGGATCTCGGGGGGCACGCCGGACCCCGTATCGGTGACGCTCACCATCAGGTCCCCGGTCAACGTGCGGCGGGCCTGCAGCGTGACGTGCCCGGTGCGCCCCGCGGCGTAGGCGGCATTGCTGAGGAGGTTGGTCAGCACCTGTTCGAGCCCCGCCCGGTCTCCCGCGATGATCGGCAGGTCGGGCGCCACCAGCAGCTCGAGCGCCGCGCCGTGGCGGGCGAACTCGGGCGCCACCCCCTTCGCCACCCGCTCGATCATCGGGCCGACCGACACCGGCTCCCGTCGCTCGTCGCGCCGGCCGACGAAGGCGAGCAGGTCGCGCACGATGGTCCGCGCCCGCCGCGCCTGGTCGCGGATCACCTCCAGCGCCTCCCGTTCCGGCGCCGGCCTCGGCTCCACCAGCAGCTCATCGCTGAAGGCGAGGATCGCGGCGAGCGGGTTGTTGAGCTCGTGGGCCACGCCCGAAACGAGCCGGCCGACCGCTTCCATCTTCTGGGTCTGCGCCATCCGTTCCGAGAGCACGGTGCGGAACTCGTCGGTCTCGAGCTGGAGATCCTCCATCAGGAGGAGCACCATCCCGAACGCCAGCAGCACCATCCCGACGGTGTCGATGAGGGTGCTGATCGGCATGATCCCGGCGAACGGCGTCGGGAAGATCCGCCCCGCCTCCACGGTCCAGTACGACGCCGCGTAGTTGATCCCGTACAACGTCCAGAGGATCGCGAGCGCACCGAGGAGCACGCCGGTCATCGTCCGACCGAGGGAGCGGTCGGCCCGTACGGTGCGCAGGAAGGACCAGGCGCCGAGGCCGTAGGCCGGGGACACCACGAGCGCCTGCCAGGCCAGCGCCCCTTCAAAGGTCGGGGTGAAGAGGACGCTGAGGATGCCGTACGCCGCGACGGCGCTGATCCAGATCGGCCAGCGCGGGCGCGGGATGTGGTTGAATGCCAGCGCCCCGGTGATCAGGAATCCGACCCCCCACATCTTGGAGATCTGGTAGATCGCATAGAGCGCCAGCACCATCGGCTGGCGTTCGTGCTGCAGGTGGATATTGAAGATCGTACCGGTGAAGAGCCGGTACCGCACCGCGAGCGCGAAAAAGCCGAGCGCGAAGAAGCCCCAGGCGATCGTCCAGAGCCGGAAGTAGCGCCGGTCGGTCCCCTGCTGCCGTACGATGTGGAAGAGGAGCCAGAGCACCGTGGCGCCGGTCACCTGGATCAGGAGACCGGCGTCGGCGAGGGCCTGGAGCGGCCGGGTGATCTGATCCACGCTAGGACTCGGTAGGGAGCCCGGCCTTGAGCCAGGCCGAGTAGCCGCCGGAGAGATTCACGACCCCCGCGACGCCGTGCGCCTGCAGCAGGCTCGCGGCGATCATCGACCGCCCGCCGGCGGCGCACTGCAGCACGAGGGGGCGGTCGGTCGGGAGTTCGCCGAGGCGATCGGCGAGCTCGGGGAGCGGGATGTGGGTGGCCCCGGGGATATGACCCGCGTCCCACTCGCTCGCGGCACGCACATCCACCACGACGTTGCCGCTCGCTTCAGCGAGCTCTTTCGCCGAGATCTGCGACACCGTGGTGAGCGGGCGCCCCTGGTCGCGCCACCAGTCGACCGCGTCCACGCTCCAGTACCCCGCGATCCGGTCGAGCCCGATCAGCGCCAGGTCGCGCACCGCCTCGCGGAGCCCCGCGGCGTCGCGATCGGGGAAGAGCAACTGGAGATCGCGGTCGTAAGGGAGGAGCGACCCGGCCCAGGTGGTGAAGCTCTGGTTGAGCGGGATGCTGAGCGAGCCGGGGATGTGACCGGCGGCGAAGTCGGCGGCGGAGCGGAGGTCGACGAGCACGGCCGAGTTGGGAGTTTGGAGTTTGGAGGGTTGCACCGACTCCTTCCGGTTCACCCCTCCGAACTCCTGACTCCCAACTGGCAATTGCGTGAAGTCCAGCAACGGTGGAAGACCGATGCCTCCGAGAACACGAGGCCCATCCCGATTCATCCGCTTCATCGTCGCGAAGTACGCCGGCGGCTCTGGCTGTCCCGCCAGCACCCCCGCCACGAAACTCCTCTCGTCCTTCGCCTGGAACGCCCAGTTCACCCGCTTCTCGTACCCCACCGTGCTGCTCGGCACCGCCGACATCCCTTTCCCGCAGGCGCTCCCGGCCCCGTGACCGGGCCACAGCGAGAGATGGTCGGGGAGCGCGCGGAACTTCGCGAGACTCTGCCACAGCAGCTTCGCCCCCTGCTCGGCCGCCCCCTTCACCTGCACCGCCTTCTCGAGAAGGTCGGGACGCCCCACGTCACCGCAGAAGACGAAGTCGCCGGTGAGGATCCCCATCGGTTCGCTGGTCGCGGCCCCGTCGATGAAGAGAAAGCTCAGGTGTTCGGGGGTGTGCCCGGGGGTGTGCAGCGCGCAGAGACGCACGTTGCCCACGACGATCTCGTCCCCCTCCGTCAGGAGGCGGACCTTGTCGCTCGCCACGAAGCCGTACTTCCAGTCGGCGTCGCCGCAGTCGCTCAGGTGGAGCTGGGCCCCGGTGCGCGCCGCGAGTTCCCGGCTCCCGCTCAGGTAGTCGGCGTGGATGTGGGTCTCGGTGACCGCCACGATCCGGAGCCCCTCGTGCTCGGCTGCGCGCACGTACGGCTCGACGTCGCGGTTGGCGTCGATTACGACCGCCTCGCCGGTGGCGACGCAGCCGATCAGGTAGCTCGCCTGGGCGAGCTTGTCGTCGAAGAATCGGTGGAAGATCATCGCCGTATAAGAATGTAGACCGCGACCCCGATCAGGAAGAGCGCGAATGCCCGCCGGAGCTGGCCCGGGGAGACCTTGGGCACCAGCGCCGCCCCGGCGAACACCCCGACGACCGCGACGGCGGTGAAGCCGGCCATCAGCGTCCAGTTCATCGTGATCTGCCCCAGGTACCCGGCGAACCCGGACGCGGCGTTGAGCGCGATGACGCCGAGCGAGGTCCCCACCGCCCGCTTCATGTCGAGGCCGAGGAAGAGCACCAGCGCCGGGACGATGAGGAACCCGCCGCCGATGCCGACGATCCCGGTGAGCAGGCCGAGGGCGACCCCGACGATGACGATGTGGAGCCCCGGATGATCAGGGGGCGGGCCTGCCGGGGCCGTGATCGCCGGCCCGCTCCACATGAAGGACGCCGCGGTGACCATCACGAGGCTGAACGCCACCAGCTGCACCGTCCCGGGGACGAAGTGCGCCAGTTTGGCGCCGAGAAAGGTGCTCACGATCGCCGCGGGGGCGAAGGCGACGAGCGCCTTCAGGTCGAGGTTCCCCTTGTGCCAATGCCGGAGCGCCCCGACCAGGCTCGTCAGGCTCACCACGCCGAGGCTCATCCCGATCGATTCCTTGACCCCCATCCCGAGCGCGTAGCGGAAGATCGGGATCGTGAGGATCGAGCCCCCGCCGCCGAGGAGGCCGAGGGAGAGTCCGACGCAGAGGGCAAGGAAGGCGGCGAAGAGGGTCATGGGGACCCGGGAATATAGCGCCTGCGCCGCTATATGCTTATATTGATAGATAGTTGACTAAGAGGAGTTGCCCGATGATCGAACTGAACGAGGCCAGCGCGGACGTGATCGCCGAGCGGTTCCGCGCCCTGGCGGAGCCGATGCGGCTCCGGCTTCTCAACGCCCTGCGGCGGGGGGAGAAGAGCGTGGGCGACCTGGCCGAGGAGACCGGCGCGGGGCAGGCCAACACCTCCAAGCACCTGCAGCTCCTGCTGCAGCAGGGGTTCATCGAACGGCGCAAGGAAGGGACGACCACTTGGTACCGCGTGGCCGACCCCGCCGTGTTCGAGCTCTGTTCGCTGGTCTGCGGCGGCATCGAAGAGGACATCGAACGTCGCCGGAAGCTTCTCCGCCGCCGGAGTTAGACCCCCGCCCCCTTGGGGTGGCAGTGGAACCATCCCAGCCGTCCGAGCACCAGTTCCAACGGACAGAAGTTGGTCAGGCTCGACTGGAAGAGGTTGAACCCTACGAAGAGGGTGAACCAGAGCCAGAGTGGGCTTACGGTCATCGCCAGCACCACGCTCGCCATCACGAACAGGCCGGCGATCCGCCGGATCAGCATTCCGTCACACATGTCGGTCGTCCTCGCTCACGAGCAGGAAGTGAGAAGTGAGAAGTAAGAAGTAAGAAGTGAGAAGTGGAGGTCAGAAGAAGGTCTCTACCGGGAGGGCGGCCACGTGCAGCCGTTCGCCGGGGGGCAGCGCCAGCGACTCCGCCCGGAGCGCCGCGAGCAACCGGGGCGCCGCGGTCGCGGGCACCACGGCGGTGAAGACCGTCACTTCGCCCGGCCAGGCGCGGGTCCCTTCGCGCGGGCCGGTGAGCCCGTGCCCGGTGGCCTGGCCGAAGCGGGTATGTCCCGACACCCCTGCGGCGTCGAGCCGCGCGGCGATCCGGTCGGGCGTCGCACCGGCATAACTCAGGAACAGGAGCGTCATCGGATCGTCTCCTCTCTCCGCCGCAATTCCCAGTACAGCAGCGGCACCACCACCATCGTGAGCACGGTGGCCACCACGGCGCCGCTGATCAGCGCCACCGCGAGGCCCTGGAAGATCGGATCGAGCACCATCACCACTCCACCGACGACCACCGCCGCCGCCGTGAGCGCGATCGGCCGGAACCGCACGGCCCCCGCCTCGATCACCGCGTCGTGCAGCGTTCGCCCCCGCTCCTCGGCCAGCTGGATGAAGTCCACCAGCAGGATCGAGTTGCGGACGATGATCCCCGCCAGCGCGATCATCCCGATCATCGAGGTCGCGGTGAAGAACGCGCCGCTCAGCGCGTGTCCCGGCAAGATGCCGATGAGGGTGAGCGGGATCGGCGCCATGATCACCAGCGGCACGGTGAACGACTGGAACCACCCCACCACCAGCACGTAGATCAGCAGCAGCACCACCGCGAAGGCGAGGCCGAGGTCGCGGAACACCTCGATGGTCACCTGCCACTCGCCGTCCCACTTGAGCGCGGTCTCGTCCAGCCGGTCGGGCGCGGTCGCGTTGTAGCGATGGATCTCGGCACCGTCCACCCGCACGGTGTCGAGCACGGCGTTCATTGCGAGGATGGCGTACACCGGGGCCTCGATGGCACCCCCCACATCTGCGGTGACGTAGATGACGGGCCGCAGGTCCTTCCGGAACCGCGCCACCTCCCGCGTGGTCGTATCGACCCGCACGAAACGGCCCAGCGGCACCGGGCCGCGCGCGGTCGAGACCGGGATCCCCAGGAGCGCATCGATCGACGAGCGTTGCCGGATGTCCAGCCGCGGTACGATTGTCACCGGCTCCCGCGCCGTGGTGCTCACCAACCGCCCCGCCGTGGTCCCGCTCAGCGCCAGCACCAGCGTCTGGCTCACCTGCGTCACGTTCGCCCCCGCCTCGGCCACGCGGGCCCGGTCCACCCGCAGGACGAGCCGCGCCTGCGGGGCCTCGACCGTCCAGTCGACGTCGACCACGCCGGGCGTCGCCTCGAGCACGCCGCGCACCCGTTCCGCCGCCGCGAGCCGGCTGGCGTCATCGGCCGCGTAGATCTCCGCCACCAGGGTGGACAGCACCGGCGGTCCCGGCGGGATCTCGGCGATCTTGGCGCGCGCGTCGTAGCGCCGTGCGATCGAGTCCACTGCCGGCCGCACCGAGAGGGCGATGGCGTGGCTCTGCCGGTGCCGCTCCCCCTTGGGCAAAAGGTTCACCTGCACGTCGGCGACATTGGCACCGCGCCGCAGGAAATAGTGCCGCACCAGGCCGTTGAAGTTGAACGGCGCGGCGGTGCCGGCGTAGGTCTGGGTGCTCACCACCTCGGGCACCGTCCGGAGCCAGGCGGCCACCTCTTCGGCCGCGGCATTGGAGGTCTCCAGCGTGGCCCCTTCCGGCCCGTCCAGGATCACCTGGAACTCCGACTTGTTGTCGAACGGCAGCATCTTCACCTGCACGAGCCGGAACGCCACCAGCGCCATCGAACCGAGCAAGAGCACACCGATCCCGGCGTAAAAGCGGTGCCGGATCGTGGGCGTGTCCATCAACGCGGTCATCACGCGCGCGTAGCGGCGACCGAAGCCGCTCTCGACGCCCTCGCCGTGGCCTTCGGTGGTGCCAGGCTTCACGTGCTTGGCAAGGAGCTTGAAGGCGAGCCACGGCGTCACCACGAACGCGACCGCCAGCGACGCCAGCATCGCGGCCGAGGCACCGACGGGGATCGGCCGCATGTAGGGGCCCATCATCCCGGAGACGAACGCCATCGGCAGGATCGCCGCGATCACCGTGAAGGTGGCCAGGATGGTCGGGTTGCCGACCTCGTCCACCCCTTCGATGGCGGCCGTCTTCGCCGGCCGGCCTCCCAGTTTGAGGTGGCGGTAGATGTTCTCCACCACCACGATCGCGTCGTCCACCAGGATCCCGATCGAGAAGATCAGCGCAAAGAGGGTGATGCGGTTGAGGGTGTATCCCAGCGCGTAGTACGTGAACATGGTGAGCGCGAGCGTGACCGGCACCGCCACCAGCACCACCAACGCCTCGCGCCAACCGAGGAAGACCCCGATGAGGAGCGTGACGCTGAGCGTGGCGAGGAAGAGGTGGAGGATCAGCTCGCTCGCCTTCTCGGAGGCGGTCTCGCCGTAGTTCCGGGTGACTTCGAGCCCTACGCTCGCCGGCAGGAGCCGGGCCCGCGCGTCGTCCACCCGCGCGAGCACCGTCTGGGCCAGGGCGCTGGCGTTGGCGCCAGGCCGCTTCGCGACCGTGAGGGTGACGGCGTGCTGGGGCGCCTCGCCCGCGGCCGCGTGACCCACGTAGTCCACCACTTCGGCGGGGCCGTCGACGATGACGGCCACCGAGCTGAGATAGATGGGGCGGCCCTGCCGCGCGCCGACCATCACCGCGCCGACATCCGCCGCGTCGCGCAGCTCCGCCCCCACCGTCACCAGGAAGCTCTGGCCGCCGGTGGTGAACTCGCCGGCCGGGAGCCGGCTGTTGGCCCCCTGCAGCGCGCCCATCACCTCGACCGGCGAGATCCCTGCCGCTGCCAGCCGCGTCGGATCGAGGATCACCCGGAGTTGGCGCGCGCGCCCGCCGATCAGCGTCGTGGCCGCGACATCAGGGATGGTGCCGATCTCGTCGGCCAGGTGCGCCGCCACCTGGCGCAACACCTCAGGGCCGTCGCTGGCACTGTGGAGCGTGAGCGCCAGGAAAGGGACGTCGTCGATGGAGTGCGGACGCACCAGCGGCGGGAGCGCCCCGGGCGGGGCCTGGTCGGCCGCCGCCGCGAGCTTCGCGTGCACCGCGCTCACGCTCCGGTCCTGGTCCTCGCCCACCTTGAACCGCACGGTGACGAGGGTCCATCCCTCCCCCGAGGTGCTGTACACGTGCTCGACTCCGGGGATCTCCCACATCAGCTTCTCGACCGGCCGGGTCAGGAGCTGCTCCACTTCGGCGGGAGCGGCACCCGGGAGGGCACTGGTCACGTCGATCATCGGCACCGAGATCTGCGGCTCTTCCTCGCGCGGGGTCGCCACCAGCGCGATCCCCCCCACCGCGAGCGACGCGAAGGTCACCAGCGGCGTGAGCTTGGAGCGGAGGAACGCCTGGGCCACCCGTCCGGCGATGCCCATCCTCAGCGCCCTTCCGTGATGCGCGGGAGGACCACCGACTCGTCCCCCAGCAACCCGGAGAGCACCTCGACCAGATCCCCGCGTTCCGCGCCCAACCGCACCCAGCGGAGTTCGGCGCGCTGACCCTGCCACACCCTGACTCCCGTCAGGTCGCCCTGATGGGCGATCGCGGCGCGCGGCACCAGCAGAGCACGACGGCTCCCTGACGGGAGCAGCAACGTCGCGGCGCCACCAGAGGCGAAGCGTCCATCGGCATCACGCACGATGGCGTTCACCGTGTAGAGTCCACCGCCCTGCACCGGCACCACCCCTTCGACCACGGCGATCGCCGGCAGATCCTCGATCCGCGCCTCGAGCACGGTACCGCGCCGGAGCGTGCGCGCCAGGAGCGGCGTGGTGGTCACGCTCACCCGGAGCCGCGCCCCATCCTCGATGGTGATGAGCGGCGCACCGGGCGCCGCGAAGGCGCCGGGGTCGACCCACCGACGCGTCACCACTCCTGCAAAAGGAGCGCGGAGCTCGCCGTAGCGCGCCACCGCCGCCAACTCATTATCGGCCCCGCGCGCCTGCGCCAGCCCCGCCTGGGCCCGTGCCACCCCGGTCTCGGCCGCCTCGAGCGTCGCCTTGGGAGCCGCGCTGTCGGCGTAGAGCGCGCGGATGCGGACCGCGTACCGTTCCGCCTCGGCGGCCTGGACTTCCGCGGCGCGGAGTCCCGCCTGCGCCTGCTCTCCCTTGGCCTGGAGGTCGCGAGTGTCGAGCCGCACCAACAGCTGGCCCGCGCGGACCCGGTCGCCCTCGTGCACCAGCACCGCGGTCACCGCGCCCATCAGGCGGGTGCTCAATGTGGCCTGCTGGAGCGGAGCGGCCACACCGGCCGCCTCGACCACCCCGGCCACGATGGAGTCACGCACCGGGACCAGTTCTGGAGCGCCAGCGCCGAGCGAGGCATCGGCGAACGGCGCCGGAGGCTTGGTCCCGCAGGCGGCGACCAGCAACAGGAAGGGGATGGCGCGGAGCAACTTCGGGGACATCAGCGGTCCTCCACGGCGAGGATGACCGCCGGGTCGGCCCCCCGCGCGAGGGCACGCGCGGCGAGGGCAGTGATGAGGGCGACGCGGGTCTGGGCCAGGCCGAGTCGCGTCTGGGTCTCGGTCGCCTGCGCGCCGAGGAGTTCGGTGATACCGGCGAGGCCGCCGGCATACTGGCGTGCCACGAGACGGTGCGCTTCACTCCCCTGGTCCACGGCCTGTTCGGCGATCGCGAGCCGGGCCAGGGCGACCGTCACGTCGCTCTCGCGCGCGGAGACCTCGAGCGCAGCCTGACCTTCGGCGGCATCGGCCATCGCGCGCGCCGCACTGGCACGTGCACGGGCGCCGCGGAGGTCGCCGATCTCGGCGAAGCCGCTGAACGGCGTCCACGAGGCCATCACGCCGACGGTCCACGAACGCTGCCCGCCGAAGGGCGTGGTGGGATCGTTCCAGTCGTACCGCCCGAAGGCATTGAGCCGGGGGAGGAGGCGCCCGGTCGCGCGGCCGGCGTCGCGACCGGCGGCCTCGGCCGCGGCGTTCGCGGCCTGTACGTCGGCGCGTCCTTCGAACAGCGGGGGGACCAGCGACTCGGCCACCGCGCGGATCCGCTCGGCGGAAGGGAGGGAGTCCGGCAGGGTGAAGGCGGTATCGGTCGGTGCGCCGAGTACGAGCGCGAGCTGGCGTCGGGCGAGCCCCGCCTGGGCCCGGGCGCCGATCAGCTGCGCCGCGATCTCACCAGCCCGGAGCCGGGCCAGGAGGAGGTCGGAGCGGGTCACCATCCCCTGCTCCAACATCGAACTGGCCTGACGCACGTGGGCGGAGGCCGCCACGTCGGCGGCCTCGAGGGCGCGCACCATCTCGGACGCAAGCCGCGCACCGTAGTAGGCCTCGACCACCTGCAATCGCGTGGTCCCGGCGGTCCAATCGGCATTCGCGTCGGCCGCGCGGGCGCCGGCGCGCGCGGCCTGCCGGCCGGCCCACGCGTCGGCATTGAAGAGGGGGAGCTCGGCCACGACGCCGGCGTTCCAGTTGCTCCGAGCGGCGGGGGCGTTGAGCCCGGCCGGGTCGAACGCGGCCGGGGTGACCGCGCGTTGGCGGAGGAGGATGCCGAACGCGCCAAGCGGGTCGGTGGTCTGGACCCACCCGCCCTCGACCCGGAGGGTGGGGAGGGTGCCCTGGAGGGCGCCGAGGGTGCGGGCGCGTTCAGCGGACGCCTGGGCCCGGGCCGCACGGTTGCCGTACCCAGTGGCCTCGGCCCGGGCCAGGGCGTCGGCGAGGGTAAGCCGCTGGGCGGCGAGCCCAGAGGGGATGGCCCAGCCGAGGGCCAGAAAAAGGAGGAAGCGGCGACATGTCATATTAACAACTATATAGTTATAAAAGAATGAAGTCAAGGGCACCCGCCCCGCGGCCCCGGGATCATTCCAGCAAGATGGGTGCAGGGGTATGAAGAACGAAGGGGCCCTGTCTGAAGGTCCCCTTACATGCTTCCGTGCGCCGAAGGCATCACAACCGGCAGATCTGCGCTACGGCACCTTCGCGCTCCACTCCGGCGCTGCCCCCTGCTGCACCTCCACCACTCGCGGCAGCCACCCCCGCCCCACCACCACCGTCACCGCGTAGAACTGCTGTCTGCGGCCGGTCGTGTCGGTCACCGCCGCCGCCCACTCCACCGGCACGTACAATTCCCCAGGGAGGGGGGTCGCGTTGAGCGAGAAGAGGGGGACCTCTTCCGGGTGGTCTTGACGCGGGTAGGTCAGCCGATAGGTCCAGAGTCGCGCGGGGAGAATGAGGTGCTTCCCGTCGTTCCAGGTCGCCGCGAGGGTCGCGGGGTCGCGGCCGACCCCGTCCATCCGGAGCCGACTGGTGTAGAACTCGAGCTGGCTCAGGCTCGCCAGCGCCTCGTCGCGGTGGCGCTTCGTCACCGAGTCGCCGGGGGCCGGCGTGCCGACCGAGTCGAGCTTGTGGCGCGCCGCATCGACCGACCGCTGCCACGCCACGGTGTCGAGCCCCACCGCGATCCAGCCGCGGGTGCCCTGTCGGGAGTCGCAGTCATCCCCCGACCCGGGACAGTGGATGCCGAGGCTGTCGAGTTGCCCGCGAGTGAGGGAATCGACTCTGGGCACCGTGGCCCAGCTCCAGTTCACCGTCACCCCCGAGTTCTCGTCGTGATTCCATCCGGGCATCAGCTCGCGGTGGGAGAGGACCAGTGTCGCGCGGGGTGCCCCGGCGCGATCGCGCGCCACCTGGACCAGCGGTACCCCGCTCGCGACCAGGACCAGCGCGCTCAGCACCATCCACCCGCGCTTCATGCGACCCTCCGGAGCATCGCGGTGCGCACCCGCTTGAGCGCCACCATCACGCCGATCGCGAAACCGGCGAGGATGAGGAAGAAGAGCCAGTGCGGCAACCAGTCCCACCACCAGTCGGTGGCCTTGAGCAGGCATAGGGCGGTGAGGAAGATCATCCCCCCGTTGGCAAGCTCGGTGTGCCGGTCCCGCACCCCCCAGGCGATCACCCCGCCCGCCACCAGGAAGCCGATCAGCTGGTAGATCCCCTCGATGGTGCCGTGGTCGAAGGAGAGCCAACTCTGCCGCCCTTCGACGCTCAGGATGAAGAGGCCGACGAAGAGCCCGATCATCCCGACGATCCGGAGATCCACCGGCCAGGGGAGGGCCGGCGTCAGTGGTGCAGCTTGCGCCCTCGCCTGCCACTTTGTGTATGCCCACGGCGCCGCGAGGTAGAATGCCCCCGCGACGCTCAGCGCCTCGCCGCGCCCGAAAAGGTCGGGGAGCTCCTCGGCCCGGAGCCAGCCGGGGCAGGCTGTGATCCAGAGGCCGAGGGCGACGAGCCCCGCGAAGTGCGGGAGCCGGAGGCCGTAGCTCCACCCGAGGATCAGGCCGAAGAGCCCCCACGCGAGGAAAGCGTGCGGGGTCGGTGCGAGGTTGAAGATCGTGCCGAGCGCGCCCAGGTCGAGGACGAAGGCGGCGAAGGCCGCGAGCGCGGCGAGGGTGGCGAAGTAGCCGGTCCGCTCCCACCGGTGAAGCTGATGGGTGACGCCGACGAGGAGGAGGGGCCCGGCGACGAGGAGCGCCACCTGGGCGGTGACGGTGAGGGCACCCCAGAAGCGGTAGAAGAGGAAGAAGACCGCGCAGGAGAGTGCGACCGCGCCGACGAACGAGGCGAGCCGCATCCCGAGGGAGAGCCGCTCGTCGGGGTCGGCGGCGAGGAACTCCAGCTGGTGGGCCCGGATCCGTTCCTGCGTCTCCGCGTCGAGCTCGATCCCCGCCGCGGCGAGGGCTTCGAGTTCGGTGTTGAAGGTGCGGATCTGATCGGCGCGGGACATGCCGTAAGATACAGCACGAAACGGTCGGCAGTCCTACCTCACCCCCTACCCCCCTCTCCCTGACGGGAGAGGGGGAACAGATCCGGTCAACTCCCCCTCTCCCGTATGGGAGAGGGGGCCGGAGGGTGAGGTCGGATCACTGCTTGACGTAGATCTCGCTCCCGTGGGCCTTGAACTCCTCGCTCTTCGCCTTCATCCCCGCCGCCGCTTCGCGGATGTCCTGGGTGATCTTCATCGAACAGAACTTGGGCCCGCACATCGAGCAGAAGTGCGCCACCTTGGCGCCGTCGGCCGGCAGGGTCTCGTCGTGATAGGCCCGCGCCGTCACCGGGTCGAGGGCCAGGTTGAACTGATCCTCCCAGCGGAACTCGAAGCGTGCCTTGGAGAGCGCATCGTCCCAGTCCTGTGCGTGCGGGTGCCCCTTGGCAAGGTCGGCGGCGTGGGCCGCGATCTTGTAGGCGATGACGCCGGCCTTCACGTCGTCGCGATCGGGGAGGCCGAGGTGCTCCTTCGGCGTCACATAGCAGAGCATCGCGGTGCCGTACCACCCGATCATCGCCGCGCCGATCGCGCTGGTAATGTGGTCATAGCCAGGTGCGATGTCTGTAGTCAGCGGTCCAAGGGTATAGAACGGCGCCTCGTCGCACCACTCGAGCTGCTTCTCCATGTTCTCCTTGATGAGGTGCATCGGCACGTGGCCGGGCCCCTCGTTCATCACCTGCACGCCGTACTCCCACGCGATGCGGGTCAGCTCCCCCTGGGTCTTGAGCTCGGCGAACTGCGCCTCGTCGTTGGCGTCCTTGATGCTGCCGGGCCGGAGGCCGTCGCCCAGCGAAAAGGAGACGTCGTACGCCGCCATGATCTCGCAGATCTCGCGGAAGCGGGTATAGAGGAAACTCTGCTGGTGATGCGCCAGGCACCACTTGGCGATGATCGACCCGCCGCGGCTCACGATCCCGGTCATCCGGTCGGCCGTGAGCGGGATGTACTCGAGCAACACGCCGGCGTGGACCGTGAAATAGTCCACCCCCTGCTCCGCCTGCTCGATCAGGGTGTCGCGATACACCTCCCAAGTCAGGTCCTCCGCGATGCCCCCCACTTTCTCCAGCGCCTGGTAGATCGGTACCGTCCCGATTGGCACCGCGCTGTTGCGGAGGATCCAGCCGCGGGTCTCGTGGATGTTCTTGCCGGTGGAGAGGTCCATCACCGTATCGGCACCCCAGAGGGTCGACCAGCGGAGCTTGTCGACCTCCTCCTCGATGGAGCTGGTGATGGCGGAATTGCCGATGTTGGCGTTGATCTTCACGGCGAACTGGCGGCCGATGATCATCGGCTCGATCTCGGGATGGTTGATGTTGGCGGGGATGATCGCCCGCCCGCGGGCCACCTCGCTCCGCACCAACTCGGCGTCGAACCCCTCGCGGAGCGCGATGTACTCCATCTCGGGAGTGATGATCCCCGCCTTGGCGAACTGCATCTGGGTCACGTGCCCCTTGCCGGTGCCCTTCACCACCCGGCG
>JANLXK010000354.1:0-9662 GCA_031365045.1 Gemmatimonadota bacterium
ATGGGCCAGCAGTTCGGTCGCCGCAGCTGGGCTGAGCCCTGGCGCATCAAGATGGTCGAGCCCATCCGCCGCATCTCGGCGGAGGATCGCGCGAAAGCACTCACTGACGCGAGCAACAACACCTTCCTGCTCCGCGCGGACGACGTCTACATCGACCTGCTGACCGACAGCGGCACCGGGGCGATGAGCGACCGGCAGTGGGCCGGGATGATGGTGGGCGACGAGGCGTATGCCGGGAGTCGGAGCTTCTACAAGCTCGAGGCGGCGGTGCAGCAGAACTACGGCTACCAGCACATCCTCCCCACCCACCAGGGACGGGGGGCCGAGCACCTTCTCAGTCGGGCGGCCATCACCCCCGGGCAGTTCGTCCCCGGCAACATGTACTTCACCACCACCCGGCTGCACCAGGAGCTCGCCGGGGGGATCTTCGTGGACGTCATCATCGATGAGGCCCACGACGTCACGAGCCTCCATCCCTTCAAGGGGGACATCGACCTCGCCAAGCTCGAGGCGCTGGTCCAGAAGGAAGGGGCCGCGAAGATCGCCTACGTGAGCCTCGCAGGGACGGTGAACATGGCCGGCGGACAGCCGGTCTCGATGGCCAACGTGAAGGCGCTCCGCGCCTTCTGCGACCGCCACAAGATCCGGCTCTTCCTCGACGCCACCCGGATGTCCGAGAACGCCTTCTTCATCCAGCAGCGGGAGCCGGGGTACGCCGACGTCCCGATCGCGAAGATCGTGCGCGAGTTCTGCGACCAGACCGACGGCGCCTGGATGAGCGGGAAGAAGGACAACCTGGTCAACATCGGCGGGTGGCTGGCCGTGAACGACTGGGCGCTCTATGAGGAGCTGCGGAACCTTATCGTCGTCTACGAGGGACTGCACACCTACGGGGGCATGGCGGGACGCGACATGGAGGCGATGGCGGTCGGCATCGAGGAGTCGCTCCAGGACGACCACATCCGTTCGCGCGTGGGCCAGGTCCACTACCTCGGCGACCTCCTGACCGACTGGAAGATCCCCATCGTCCTGCCGGTGGGAGGGCACGCGATCTTCCTCGACGCCAAGGCGTTCTACCCCCACATCCCCCAGAAGGAGTTCCCGGCCCAGACCCTGGCGGCGGAGCTCTACCTAGACTCAGGGATCCGGGCGATGGAGCGCGGGGTCGTCAGCGCCGGTCGCGACGCCACGACCGGCGACCACTACTTCCCCAAGCTCGAACTGACCCGGCTCACGATCCCCCGCCGGGTGTACACCCAGGCACACATGGATGTCGTGGCCGAGTCGGTGAAGATGATCTTCGACCGGCGGGAGGGGACCCGGGGGCTCCGGATGACCTACGAGCCGAAGTACCTCCGCTTCTTCCAGGCCAAGTTCGAGCGGCTCTGAGGGGGGGAGGCGGGGCGGCCGATTGCGGGAGTGGATTCGGGACCGTATCCTCCGCCAGGCCCTCCACGTTCACCGCGAGCCCCCCGTGTCCGTTTTGCACCCCCGATGATCCGCGCGCCGTGGCGGCGCGCGTGCACGCTCGCCCTGGGCCTGGCCGGCGCCTCCTGCCGTCCGGCCCTTCCTGCCGTCGTCGCCAACGACAACACCCTCCCCGCTGGCGTCCTCCACGCGGACACGCTCACGCTGAGCCTCGTCACCCGCCGCGCCCGGTGGAGCCCCGAGGCCGATTCGGGCCCTTCGGTCGAGGTCGTCGCCTTCGCCGAGGCCGGCGCGTCGCCGCGCATCCCCGCCCCGCTCATCCGGGTGCGGGAGGGGACGGTCATCGACATCACCATCGCGAACGAAGGATCGGATTCGACCCTCGAGATCGTCGGGCTCTCCACCCGCCCCGATCAGGCGCACGACACCTTGCGGATCCCCGCCGGCGATACCCGCCACCTCCGCTTCCCTGCCGGCGCGCCCGGTACCTACCTCTACTGGGCGGTGCTGGGGAAGCACGACCCCGACAAGGATGCGGAACGGGAGACCCTCGCCGGGGCGTTCATCGTCGACCCGCGGGCCGGCTCGCCCCCCGACCGGGTCCTGGTGATGAACATCTGGGGCGTCATCAAGGACTCGGTCACCTATGCCAACGCCCTCGCGATCAACGGGCGTTCCTGGCCCTACACCGAGCGCATCTCCGCCACGGTCGGTGACACGCTCCGGTGGCGGGTCATCAACGCCACGATCCGCAACCACCCGATGCACCTGCACGGGTTCTACTTCACGGTCGACTCGCGGGGCGATCCCTACGCCGACACGGCCTACACACCGGCGCTGCGGCCGACGATGGTCACCGAGCGGATGCGGCCCAGCGGCACGATGACCCTGACCGCGGTGGTCGACCGGCCCGGGCACTGGCTCTTCCATTGCCATATCGCCTTCCACGTGATCCCCGCCAGCGCCCGGCTCGACACCGATCCGACCGCGGCGGCCCACCATGCGATGTCAGCCGACGCCGGCCGGCACATGGCGGGGCTCGTGCTCGGCATCGACGTCCGCCCCCGACCGGGGAGCGTCGCCGCCGATCGTCCGGGGGCCCGCCGACTCGATCTCTTCGTGGACGAAGGCCCGCACCGCCACCATTCGCCCCGGGCCCTGGGCTACGTCCTCCAACAGGGGGCCACGCCACCGGCGGCCGATTCGGTGGAACGGGTGGGCACGACCCTGATCCTGACCCGCGGACAGCCGACCGACGTCGTGGTGCACAACCGGCTCCCCATGGCGACGGCGGTCCATTGGCACGGCATCGAACTGGAGAGTTACTCCGACGGCGTGGCGGGGTGGAGCGGCGACTCCACCCGGGTGGCGCCCATGATCCCGCCGGGAGACTCCTTCGTGGCGCACCTCACCCTTCCCCGCGCCGGCACCTTCATCTATCACACCCATCTCGGCGACTTCGAACAGCTCACGGCCGGACTCTATGGGGCGCTGATCGTCACCGCACCGGGAGAACGGTTCAACCCCGCGCGGGACCACGTCTACGTCCTCGCCTGGGACGGCGCTACCGACCCGCCGTTCATCCTGGTCAACGGCGACAGCACCGGCGCTCCGCTCACCGTGGAGGCGGGGGTGCCCCAGCGGTTCCGCATCATCGCGATCGGCGCGGCGGGAGGCCAGGGCGTCTCCCTCCGGCGCGACACCACGCTCGTTACCTGGCGCGCCATCGCCAAGGATGGGTGGACCCTTCCCCCTGCCCAGGCGACCCTCCAGCCTGCCGCTCAGCGTGTTGCCACTGGGGAGACCTTCGACTTCGAGTTCATCCCCCCGCCCGGCGAATACCTCCTGACCGCCAATTTCGATACTTCCCGCCCTCCCTGGCGGCAGCGCATCCTCGCGCACTGACCCTCCTCCCACTCGCTCATCGCCCCTTCACGCCCCCTTCACAGGGGGCGTGCTTACATCCGTCAGCGTCATTCTCCCCGTACCGTCAGGCGTACATCATGACGAACCGTAGGACGCTCCGATTGAGTCCCTCCCAGGATGTCCGCCCGGTCACTGAATTCCGGGCCCACACTTCGGCGTTCCTACTGCAGGTGCGCACCACCAAACACCCGCTCATCCTGACCCAGCACGGCCGCTGCGCGGCGGTGCTCCTCGACGTGACGGTGTACGAGGACCTCCTCAGCGAAGTGGCCCGCCTGCGCGAGCGCCGGGCCGTCGATCGGCACGCCCCGCCCCCGCCCGTCCTCCCTGATGCGAGGGTCCTCTCCCTGTGACCGCCACCCAACCCGCCTCCCGCGCCCGCCGCTCGCCGCGGACCGCCCGGAAGACCGAGCACACCATCGAGATCGTGTCCGATTCGGGCGAAGGGGCCCAGAAGCTCGGTCAGATCTTCGGCGCCGTCTCGGCCAAGATGGGGAACGGCGTCTGGACGGTCGAGATCATCCCGGCCGAGATCCAGCCCCCGCCCCGCGTCCCCGAAGGTGCGAGCGGGTATCGGATCCGCTTCGGCGTCGGTCCCATCACCAACTGGGGCGACGCCACCGACCTGGTGCTCGCCTTCAATGAACAGGTCCTGCTCGCCCGCCATCGGCTCGGCGCACTGGCCGAGGACGCGGTGCTGCTGGTCGAGGACAAGTGGGCCACCGACGACGATCCCGACATCCGCGCCGCCTGGGAAGCGGGAATGGCCGAGCTCGCGGGACATCACTACCGGATCATCCCGGTCCCGATGGAAACGGAGTGCCTCACCATCGTCGACAATCCCCGCAAGGGGAAGAACATGTTCGCACTCGGGCTGCTGGCCTGCATCTTCGGCCGCGACATGGAGCGGATCAAGGAGCAGATCGCCTACGCCTTCCGCAAGAAGAGCGAGGCGGTCTACACCCAGAACGTGGCGCTCCTCGAACTCGGCCGCACCTGGGCCGAACGCCACATCGACTTCCGGATCGAGGTGCCGCCGGCGCCTATCACCCAGGAGCTGGTGGTGATGAACGGGAACGAGGCGCTCGGCCTCGGGGCGGTCGCGGCGGGGCTCGAACTCTGCGCGATGTATCCGATCACCCCGGCCACCTCGGTCTCGCACTACCTGAGCGAGGTGTTCGAACAGTTCGGCGGGATCGTGCACCAGGCGGAAGACGAGATCGCCGCCGTGGGCGTGGCCATCGGCGCATCGTACGCCGGCAAGGTCGCCTTCACGGTGACGTCGGGGCCGGGCCTGGCGCTCAAGACCGAGTTCCTCGGGCTCGCCGTGATGACCGAGATGCCGCTGGTCCTCATCGACGTCCAGCGCGGTGGACCGAGCACCGGGCTCCCCACCAAGGTCGAGCAATCCGACCTGCTGGCCGCGCTGTTCGCGAGCCCGGGAGATTCTCCTCACATCGTGATCGCGCCCGCCACCATCGAGGAGTGCTTCTACGTGATGGTGACGGCGCGGCGCCTGGCCGAGACCTTCCGCACCGTCGTGATGGTGCTGTCGGATGCGAACCTCGCCACCGGCGTGACCCCGTTCCCCCGGCCCGTGCCTGACGGCGCCTGGCAGGCAGCCCCGGTGGATCTCGCCCCGGTGGCCGCGGGAGCGAAGGCGTACCAGTGGGATCCCGCGACCGGGCTCTCGCGCCGGATCATCCCTGGCCAGCTGGGCGGCGCCCACACCGTGACCACCCTTTCGCATGACGAGGGGAGCAAGGTGGCCTACAGCTCCGGCGTCCACCAGCGGAGCTCCGCGATGCGGAGCCGGAAGCTGGCGGTGCTCCAGTCGATGCTGACCCCGCCGACGCCCTACGGTGCGGCCCAGGGGGACCTCCTCATCGTGGGCTGGGGCAGCTCCAAGGGCGCCATCGAGGAAGCGGTGGACCGCGCCCGAAAGGAGGGCCTCAAGGTCTCGTCCCTCCACCTCCGGTTCCTCTCCCCGCTCGAGCCGGGGCTCAAGGGGATCTTCCAGCGCTTCCGGAAGGTCTGCACGGTGGAGATGAACTACAGCGATGAGGTGGGTGAGCCGTTCATCACCGAGGAGTCGCGGCGACGGGGCCAGCTCGCCTGGTTGCTCCGTGCCTCGACCCTCGTCGACATGGACTGCTGGACGCGCGTTCCCGGCGAGCCGCTCCGCCCCGGATCCATCCTGGATGCCATCCGCGAGCGGATGCCATCGGGAGGTACCAAGTGACCGCCACTTGCGGGCTCCTGCCCGTCCTCCAGCCGGAGAACGACGACGCCGAGTACGAGCTGAGCGACTACGAGGGCGCCCGCGCCCGCTGGTGCCCCGGGTGCGGCGATCACTCGATCCTCACTGCGGTGCAGAAGCTCCTCACCGCCGAGCAGCTCACCCCCGAGCAGACCGTCTTCGTCTCGGGGATCGGGTGCTCGAGCCGTTTCCCGCATTACCTCAAGACCTACGGCTTCCACGGGATCCACGGCCGGGCCCTGCCGATCGCGACCGGGATCCGGCTCACCCGCCCCGACCTCACGGTCTTCGTGGTGATGGGCGACGGTGACTGCACCTCGATCGGGGCGGCGCACTGGGTGCACGCGCTGCGCTACAACCTCGACCTCACGGTGTTGCTGCTCGACAACGGGATCTATGCCCTCACCAAGCAGCAGACCTCGCCCACCACGCCGCAGGGTTTTCCCAGCAACACCCAGCCGAAGGGAAGCTGGCTCCCCGCGCTCAATCCGCTTTCGGTGGCGCTCGGCGTGACCAACGCCTCCTTCGTGGCACAGACCGCCGAATGGATCCCGGCCCACCTCGCGGCGACCCTCCGCACGGCCTACCACCACAAAGGGCTGAGCTTCGTGCGCATCCTGCAGCGCTGCCCGATCTATTCACCGGCGGTGTACCAGGCGGCGATCCAGGACCCCGACCGCATCGCCCTCCTCACGCACAACGACGGCGTGACGGCCCCGGGGCTGGAGAAGATCTACCAGACCAGCGTCGCCCACGATCCCTCCGATCTCGCCGCCGCGCGGCGCATCGCCGATCTCACCGACCACATCCACCTGGGGCTCCTGTTCCGCGATCCGACCCGCCCCAGGTACGAAGAGCTGCGACGCATCGCACCGAAGACCGCCGAAGAACGGCTCGCCCTCATCGGCACGGAGCTCGACCGCTATGCCGTCTGATCCGCGGCTTGCATCGGTCCTCACGGCGATGGCGCGTCCCATCGCCGAGTTCCGCACCCTCATCCACGACGCCCTGGCGCAGGCCGAGTCGTTCGTGGTCGCCGAGTCCGCCGTTCCCGTTGCCCGCGCCCTCCAGGCGGGCGCGGAGCTCGGTCCCTTCGCCGCGGGGCGGATCGACGCCGGCCGCTTTGCCACGCTCTTTCCCGCGGTGCCGTCGGTCGGCCCCATCGCGCTCGATGCGCTCGCGCATGCGATCGTCACCCTTGGTGCCGTCATTGACCGGGGCGACTCGGCCTTCGTCGTCGACCTCCCCGGGTGGGGCCGGCTCGGCACGGAAGTGGACAAGGCGCTGGCCGAGCTCGGCCGGGCCTTCGGTGCCGTGATGCTCTCCGAGGCGGTGCGCGGTGGACGCTACGATCCCGCGACGCACGGTGCGCTCCTCGACCCGCTCGGCTTCCATGCCTGGAGCAAGAGCGCCCGCCGGTTCGCCCCGCCGCTCATTGTGACCCTGGAAGGGAGCGATCTGCACCCCGGCGCCCTCACGGAATACGCCGATGGCCGGGAGAAGATCGTCCTCGTGGTCCGCGGTGCCTCTGCCCCGGCCCCGCTGGCGCGCTGCATCACTCCGGGCACCCTCGTATTGCAGACCACCGATGGTACCGGGCTCGACCGGATCGCGAGCTTCGACGGCCCCGCGATCGCGGCGGTGATGCCCGAAGGCGCGGCGGTCTTCCTGCACGATCCGCTCGCGGGACGCGAACCGTGGCAACGGCTCACGGTGCGGACCCTCGGGGAGGTCCCCAAGCGCGCCCTGGGCGGGATGAGCACGTGGCAAATGGCCGAAGATCGCACCACGCTCGGCGACCTGGCCCGGACCCCCTTCGCGATCCCCACCACGGGAGGGACGCCGGCCCACGCCCTCGGCGCCGACGACGCGGTGGACCGGGTCGCCGCCTGGCTGCTGGGGCCCCCGCAATGACCTGGTTGTCGATCGAGATCATCGGCGGGGTCGGCGTGGTCTTCGCGATCTTCATCGCGCTGGCCAACCGGAAGCTCTGGGTCTGGGAGGATCCCCGTATCGACCTCGTGGCGTCGATGCTCCCCAACGCCAATTGTGGCGCCTGCGGCCTCCCGGGGTGCCGGGCCTTCGCCGAGCAGGCGGTCGAAGGGAAAGTGGCGCCCAGCCAGTGTACCGTCGGGAGCGACAGCGCGCACCGGGCCATCGCCTCCTTCCTCGGCGTCGACGCCGGCACCGCGGTGCGCCGGGTGGCGCGGCTGCAGTGCGCCGGCGGCTGCGATGTCGCGGGGTCACGGGCCGAGTATCGCGGCATCGCCACCTGTGCGGCCGCGACCGCCGTGGCCGGAGGCGGGAAGGGGTGCGCGTGGGGATGCCTCGGCCTGGCGGACTGCGCCCGCGTCTGTGATTTCGACGCCATCGCGATGAATGACGTCGGACTCCCGGTGGTGGACCCGGTGAAGTGCACCGCGTGCGGCGATTGCGTGGAGGCGTGCCCCAAGGGCCTGTTCACCCTGCTGTCGATCGAGCATCGCCTCTTCGTGCAGTGCAAGAACCTCCTCGGCGGCGACGCGGCCCTCGGGGCATGTACCGTGGCCTGCACCGCCTGCGGGAAGTGCGTGCAGGACGCGGCCCCGGGGCTGATCAGCGTGGCCAGCGGCGTAGCCGTGGTGGACTACACCCGCATCGCCGAGGCCGACCCGCGCGCAACGGCGCGGTGCCCGACCGGCGCGATCGTCTGGCTCGACGGACCGCAGTTCGCCCGCGAGTCCTCATTGGCAGGGAGCGCAAGCGCATGACACCGAGCTTTCCAGGGATCCTCGCGGCGCTCGACGGGAGCGGTGCGGTCGTGGCGATGGAGACCGCCGCCGGCGAAGCGGCCGGCGCCTACCCGATCACTCCGTCGACCCAGATGGGCGAAGGGTGGGCGGCCGCGGTGGCCGAAGGGAAGCTTAACGTCCACGGGCGCCGACTCCTCTTCTTCGAACCCGAAGGGGAGCACGCCGCGGCTGCCGTCACCGCCGGAATGTCGATGTCGGGGCTCCGCGCCGCGAACTTCTCGAGCGGCCAGGGCATCGCCTACATGCACGAGTCGCTCTATGCCGCGGTCGGCAAGCGGCTCACGTATGTGCTCAACGTCGCGGCGCGGGCCATGACCAAGCACGCCCTCAATGTCCACGCGGGGCACGACGATTATCACGCGGTCGATGACACCGGCTTCTTCCAGCTCTTCGCCAAGGATGTCCAGGAAGCGGCGGACCTGAACCTGATCGCCCACCGGATCGCCGAGCTCGCCCTCAACCCGGGGATCATCGCCCAGGACGGCTTCCTCACCTCGCACGTCATCGAATCGCTCCTGCTCCCGGAGCGCGAGCTTATCAAGGCCTACCTCGGGGATCCCGCCGACCGGATCCCCAGCCCCACCCCGGCCCAGCGATTGGTGTTCGGCGAAACGCGCCGCCGCATCCCGGAGATGTTCGACCTCGTCAACCCGGCCATGCTCGGCGTGGTGCAGAACCAGGACAGCTACGCCCAGGGGGTCGCAGCCCAGCGACCGTTCTACTTCGACCACATTCTCGCCCTTGCCGACCAGGCCTTCGAGGAGTTCGCCCTCCTCACCGGACGGCAGTACGCCCGCATCGGCGGGTACCGGCTGGCGGACGCCGAGTACGTGATCGTCGGCCAGGGTTCGGTCGTGTCCAACGCGGAAGCGGTGGCCGATCACCTCCGGAAGACCCGCGGGATCAAGGTCGGGGTGCTCAACTTGACGATGTTCCGCCCCTTCCCGACCGACCTGGTGAGCGGGGCGCTCTCCGGCAAGAAGGGGGTCGTGGTCCTCGAGCGGACCGACCAGCCGCTCGCGGTCGACCCGCCGCTCTTGCGTGAGATCCGTTCCGCGATGGCGCACGGGGTCGAGAACGGCCGCGCCAGCACCACCGGCGCGCCCGCCCACGCCGGGGTGGCCTCGCTCCGGGCCGATCAGGTCCCCGACTTCTATTCCGGCTGCTTCGGGCTCGGCAGCCGGGACCTGCAGCCCGGCGACATCATCGCCGCGGTGGACAACATGCTCCCCCGGGGCGCGCGGCGGCGCCAGTTC